>JBGTLJ010000100.1:0-4300 GCA_041744175.1 Oceaniglobus sp.
ATAAGAAGGCCGCATATGACCGCTACGGTCACGCAGCTTTCGAAGGTGGTATGGGCGGTGGCGGCGGACGGCCCGGTGGCGGCGGTCAGGGCGATTTCGCATCGGCCTTTTCCGATGTGTTCGACGATCTGTTCGGCGACATGATGGGCGGTCGCGGCGGTCGCGGCGGTCAGCGTGCCACCCGGGGGTCTGATCTGCGCTATAACCTGCGGGTGTCTCTGGAAGAGGCCTATGGCGGTCTGCAAAAGACCATCAAGGTGCCCACGGCGCTGGCCTGTTCAACCTGCAACGGGACCGGTGCCGAGGGCGGATCGGAACCGTCGATCTGTCCGACCTGTGCCGGTATGGGCAAGGTGCGCGCACAGCAGGGGTTCTTCACGGTCGAGCGGACCTGTCCGACCTGTTCGGGCGCGGGCCAGACCATCAAGAACCCATGTCACACCTGCGGCGGTCAGGGCCGGGTCCAGAAGGAACGATCGCTGTCCGTCAACATTCCCGCCGGTGTCGAAACCGGCACCCGCATCCGGCTTTCGGGCGAGGGCGAGGCAGGGTTGCGCGGCGGTCCGACCGGTGATCTCTATATCTTCATCGAGGTGGCGGATCACGCGCTTTTCGTGCGCGAGAACCAGCACCTGTTCTGCCATGTGCCGGTGTCCATCGTCGCCGCGTCACTGGGCGGCGACATCGAGGTGCCCAACATCGACGGCGGCCGCAGCCGGGTCAAGGTGCCCGCGGGCAGCCAGTCGGGCAAGCAGATGCGCCTTCGCGGCAAGGGAATGCCGATTCTGCGGGGCGGCGGCCACGGTGACATGTACATCGAACTGGCGGTCGAGACGCCGGTGAACTTGACAACGCGCCAGAAGGACCTGCTGCGGGAATTCGACAGACTGTCCGAAGACAACAATCCCGAAAGCTCGGGGTTCTTCCGCAAGGTCAAGACGTTCTGGGACGGGATGAAGAGCTAGGCGCGGCAAACGTCTGTCGTGCCCGCCCGCCGATCTTGCCCAACCACTTGGCGCGGGCGGGGCGTCATCCTCGGGTCAGGCCCGAGGATCTCCCGGTCACGGGCGCCTTGCCTTGCCCGTGAACCGCTGCCAGTGCGTACCTCGCTCCGCCCGTGGCCACGGGATGTCGGTGTCTAACGATAGATCATTGTCGGCAGCCACATGGTCAGTGCCGGAACGAAGGTGATCAGGAGCAGTACCGCCACCAGCGGGATCAGGAACGGGGCGGTGCCGGTCACGCAGCGCTCAAACGGGATCTTCGCGACCCGCGCGAGCACATACAGCACCATCCCGACCGGCGGTGTCAGCAGCCCCAGCATCAGGTTCAGCACCATGATGACCCCGAAATGCACCGGGTCGATGCCGATGTGAACCGCAATGGGCAGCAGGACAGGCACCATGATCGTGATCGCAGCGACCGTTTCCATGAAACAGCCCACCGCCAGCAGGATCAGGTTCATCAGCAGCAGGATCACCCAGGGCCGGTCCGATATTGCCAGCAGACCCACGGCAAACTGTTCGGGCACCCGGTTGGAGGTGAGGATCCAGGCAAAGATCGCTGCCGCACCGACCACCAGCAGCACGACCGCCGTGGTTTCGATGGTGTCGAAGCTGACCCGCAGGAACCGCGGCAGGGTCAGGGTGCGATAGACGATCAGGCCAAGAAACAGCGCCCAGGCACAGGCGGCAACCGCCGCTTCGGTGGGGGTGAAGGCGCCGGTCAGGATGCCGCCGACGATGATCACCGGCGTCATCAGCGACAGGAACGCGCGCTTGTAGGTGTCCCACAGCACCGACCAGTAGAAAGGCTGATCGCGGGGGAAATTCCTGCGCCGGGCGTAAAACGCGATCATCAGCATCAGTGACAGCGCCATCAGCAGACCGGGAATGAAACCGGCAACGAACAGCTGACCGATGCTGGCACCCGCCACCACGCCGTAGATCACCATGGGCAGCGACGGCGGGATGATCGGCCCGATGGTGGACGATGCGGCGGTGATCCCCACGGCGAATCCGACATCGTATTTCGCGTCGCGCATCGCCTTGATCTCGATCGCGCCAAGGCCCCCGGCATCGGCGACGGCCGCGCCCGACATGCCCGCGAAGATCACCGAGGCGCCGACATTCACATGTCCTAGGCCGCCGCGCATCCACCCCACCAGGGCAAGGGCGAAGTTGAAGATGCGCTCCGTGATCCCGGCGGTGTTCATCAGGTTGCCCGCCAGGATGAAGAACGGCACCGCCAGCAACGGGAAGCTGTCCACGCCGTTGATCATCCGGTGCGCCACCACCATGGGCGGGGGCGATCCGTTGAAAAAGATGAACACCGCCGACGCCCCAGCCAGCGACACCGCGACGGGAACGCCGAACAGCAACATGCCGAACAGCATGACGAACAGCCAGATGATGTCCACTGCGCGATCCTCCTAGTCGATGGCGCGGATCTGGTCCGCGAACTTTTCGGGGTCGATCAGGCGGCTTGTCCCCGTGGACAGATGGCGCCAGGTGTTCCATGCGGAATAGAGCGCCATGCAGACAAAGGCCGCCACCACAATCCAGTAGACGGTGGATTTCGGGACATCGAGCGACACCATCTTTTGCCCGGTGCGCTGGGCGATCTGGGATGACAGCACCGCGAGCACGATGAAGAACCCGGTGGTCAGCAGGTCGATCACGGTCTGGGCGATCCGCCGCCCGGTACGTGGCACCCAGCGATAGATGAATTCGACCGCGATGTGGGATTGCTTGCGCGTCGCCATCACCGACCCGATGAAGGTGACGCCGATCAGCAGGAACCGCGCGATTTCCTCTGTCCATGCGATGGAATCGTTAAGGATGTAGCGGGTAAAGAATTGCAGGAACACCACCCCCGCCAGCACCCAGAACAGGACCAGGACTATGCCATCGACCCAGCGCTGGTCCGACAGGTCGATTTTTTCGTCCTCCAGCGTGACAGGCGCTGTCCGGCGGTCGGGTTGGGTCATGGCGTTGTCCCGAAAAACTTCGGCGGGCCGTCGGGTGCCGAAGGCCCGCCTGACAAACTATTGGATCGCCTGCAGCCGGTCGTAGGTGTCCTGGTCCCAGGTGGCCATTTCACCGTTATGCATGACCTTGACCGCCTCGATGAACGGCGCGCGGTCCACCTCGTTCACCGTCACGCCTTCGCCGCGGAACCATTCGGCCAGTTCACCCTCGGCCTTGATGATCGCGTCGGTGGCGCAGACGGCGGTGTCCTGGGTGACCTGGCTCAGCGCCTCGCGGTCGGCGTCGTCCATCGCGTCCCAGGCCGGGCCGCCGACGATGGTCAGCAGCGCATCGGTGATGTGGCCTGTGAGGTTGATGTCGCTCTGAACCTCATAGAACTTCTTGGCCTGGATCGTGGGCAGGGGGTTTTCCTGTGCGTCGACCGTACCCTGTTGCAACGCTAGATACACCTCGGCAAACGCGATGGGGGCGGGGTTGGCGCCGGTGGCCTCTGGAAACATCATGTAGAGGGGGGCGTTCGGCACCCGGATCTTCAGCCCCTCCATGTCGGCGGGGGTGAGGATCGGCTTGTTCGATGTGACATGCCGGGCGCCGTAATAGGTCATCGCGGTGATGTGGTTGCTTGTGGCGTCTGTATAGCCCTGGCTGAGTTCGGCAAACAGTTCCGAGTTGCGGAACTTGTCCCAGTGTTCATAGTCGCGGAACATGAAGGGCGCACCGCCGATGGCGATGGGGCCGAAGGACCGGCCTGCAAACAGCTGCCCGGTATAGATGATGTCGACGGTGCCAAAGCCGAGCCCTTCGTTGATGTCCACCTCCTTGCCCAGGGACGATGCCGGGAACACCTCTATCCCGTAGCGGCCTTCCGTGGAATCCATCAGCAGGTCGGACGCGGCGACGGCGCAGGTGTGGTAGGGTTCGCTCGATTCGTAGACATGCGCCCATTTCAGCATCGTCTGGGCCGATGCCGCGGCGGGCATGAGGGTGATCGTGGCGGCAACCGACGCGGTCGCGGTTAGCAGGCAAACTGTTCTCATGGTCATTTCCTCCCGATTACGGATTTTCGGCGGGTTCGTCCCGCCTGTTCGATGGATCCACAATATGGCCAACCCGGCGTCAAGCAAGGATTGGTTTCACGGACCGGCGATCCGGCAGGCGGCGATATGTTCCACGAACCGGCGCAGGGCGGGCCGTTCCGATGTAACCAGTCAGGCCGCCTGGGTCGTGAGGCGCGCCGTCAGATCGGCGACCGGGCGCGCAACGAGGCGGCTGTCGACGGCGCGCACCAGACTTCCGGGCATGATGGTGAT
>JBGTLJ010000101.1:0-12446 GCA_041744175.1 Oceaniglobus sp.
TCATGGGTCACCATCACAACGGTCATCGGCCGTTCGTCCCACAGCCGTTTCATCAGCTTGTGGATCTCGGTCCTGATGCCGGGATCCAGCGCGCCGAACGGTTCGTCCAGCAACAGCACGCGGGGTTTCATCATCAGCGCCTGCGCAAGGGCAAGGCGCTGCTGCATCCCGCCCGACAATTGCGCCGGATACTTGCCCTCCGCCCCCGACAGGCCGACATCGGCGATCATCCGCGTCGCCGCATCCATCAGGGCGCGCCGCGCCGCGCCGAACATGCGCCCCCAGATACGGTGCGATCTCATTTCGGGGCCGACCATGACGTTGCCCAGAACCGTGAGATGCGGAAAGACCGAATAGCGCTGATAGACCACGCCGCGATCCGGGCCCGGCTCATCGGGCAGGGCTGAGCCATCGAGCGTGATGCTGCCGCGCGTCGCACGCTCCTGTCCCAGCAGCAACCGCAGCAACGTGGACTTGCCGCAGCCCGACGGCCCGACAAGGGCGACGAACGACCGGGGGGCGATGTCAAATGTCACGTTTTCCAGCACCACCTGATCGCCGTATTCCTTCCAGACGTTGTTCAGCGCCAGCGCAGTCATGCGCCGCCCTCCATCGCCGACCATGGAAACAGGCGGCGACGCAGGCGGTCGATGGCGAAATCGGCGCAGGCGGCCAGAAAGGTGATCCACGCCACATAGGGAAAAATCACGTCCATCGACAGGTATCGGCGGACCAGAAAGATCCGGTAGCCCAGCCCGCTGTCCGCCGAAATAGCCTCGGCCGCGATGAGAAACAGGAACCCGGGACCTAGTTGCAAGCGAAGGCTGGTCAGCAGCCGGGGCAGGGCCTGGGGCAGGACGATGCGCAGGGCAATGAGCCAGCTTGACGCCGAGAGCGTTTCCGCCTTGACGATCTGCTCGCGGGGCAGGGCCAGCACGCTTTGCGCCAGATCCCGGATCATGATCGGCGCCACCCCGATCACGATCAGCGCGATCTTCGACGCCTCGCCCAGTCCCATGGAGATGAACAGGATCGGCAGCAGCGCGAGCGGCGGCACCATCGACACGAACCCCACGAAGGGGGCCAGCAGCGCGCGAAAGAACGGCACGATGCCGATGGCGATGCCGATCACCAGCGCCACCGCCGTGGAAATGCCCAATCCCGCACCAAGACGTTTCAGGCTGGAGAGGGTATCGGTCCAGAGCAGGTAGTCGCCGGTCCGCCGGTCCGGTTCGAACGCCATCAAATCCACCGCGTTCGCGATGCTCGACAGGGCTGGAAGCAGCTTGTCGCCGGGGTTTTCGGCCAGACGCGCGGCCGATCCCAGCAGATACGCGAGGATCAGCAGGGCGAACGGCGCGAACTTCAGTGCCGTTGCCGCGCTTGGCGACAACTGCCGGTTGATGACACGCATCGCGGCAACCCTTGCCTAAAGCGCGTCGTCGGCGGCCATCTGCATGAACGTGGTGGCGAACCGGAACTTCACATTGGCGGGATCGCCAAGGACCGTGCCATCCGGCAGCGCGATGCCGATCGCATCGGGCGACGTGGCACCCGGCGTCAGCAATCCCTTGTCGAACAGGAACGCGCGCACCAGATCCATCGTCGCACCGAGCGCCGGAGAGGCGGTGAACGCGACGGCCTCGGCCGGATCGGCGAACAGTCTGGTTGCCGCCATCTGCGCCTCGAACCCGGCCTGATCCGTCCCGGATGCCGACCCCATGGCGGCCCGCGCGGCGGCGCCTTCGGGGCTGTCGGCACTCATCAGCGCAACCGTTTCGTACCAGATGCCCGCCAGGGCCTGACCGAACTTCGGATTGTCCTCCAGCACCTGCGTGTTGGCGACCATCAGATCGATGATCTCGCCCGATATCTCTGCGCTGTCGAAGACCTTCACCGCGACGGGCAACGCCTCTATTTCGGACACCATGGGATTCCACGTCACCATCGCGGTTACGTCTTCAGTCTGGAACGCCCCGACCATATCCGGATCGGCGGTGTTGATCACGTTCACGTCCTGCTCTGACAGTCCCACGCTTTCGAGAGCACGGGCCAGCAGATAGTGCGAGACGGAAAATTCCACGAGGTTCACGTCGCGCCCTGCAATGTCGGCAAGGCCCGTTGCGTCCTTGAGAAAGACCGCGTCGTTTCCATCCGAAAAATCGCCGACGATTACGGCGGTGGTATCGACGCCTCCTGCCGCCGGGATCGACAGGCCGTCCATGTTCGTAAGTGTCACCGCATCATAGCCGCCTGCGGTGTACTGGTTGATCGATTCCACATAATCGTTGAATTGGGTAACCTCTATGGAGATGCCGTATTTTGCGGCCCACTTGTCGACGATCCCGGTGTCGGCGGCGTATCCCCAGGGCATCCAGCCCACATAGATCGACCAGCCCACCCTGAAGTCGGATTTTTCCTGTGCGGCGGCACCGGGTGCGAGGCCAAGCAGGCCAAAGGCCGCCACGGCGGCGATTGCGTGTGAGCGGTAGGGTGTCATCGGCTCTCCCATTCGGCATTTCCTGGAGGGAGGGCATGCACGCCTGCACAACCAATCCCTTGGTTTTGCGAGGTCTCCCGGGCTTTTATCCCGCCGTGCATCCGGCGGGAATGTCTCTCCCGCCGGCTCCTGCTCTTGGACCAGACGCACGAAAATGTGCCGGAACCCTAGCAGGTATACTCCCCAACAAGGGTGGTCCGGGGCCTTGGCACAGGCAAGGACATGCAATGGATGCGGCGATCGCACGGAAACGTCGCCTGCTATAGTGGCGAAAGCGGTTGGCAATGCCCGAATTCCATGCACCCTGCCAAATCAAGCCTTCAGAAGCTGCCAGCTGTTGGGGGCGGAACCGACTGTGCCGGAATCGGTCGGACCCGCCTGCGTCGTGCGACCCGCCGAATGCGGGCCGAATTGTTCTTTGCGGCAGGCAGCATGATCGCCGGGCGCCTCATGTGGAAACGGCAACCCGGAAGAATTGTAGTGGCCAAAGGCGGGTCGCCTGCCCTGCCGCGTGCGTTCTCGCCGGGCCACGATCCGCGGACCCGCCGAGGGCACAGCCGTCATGACAGCCTGTGAACTGGAATGCGCAGGTGCACGGACGACACCGTCAGAAAGCCCCTCGTTTGCGACCTCGCCAGGATACATGACAGCGACCGCGGGTCACATCCGCTGGATCATGGCGAGATCGTCTGCGACCATTGCGATGGTGGGGTGCAGGTCGTGGTTCAGCCGCTTGAACTTCGCCAAGACCTGTGCCCGGATCGGGATGTCACGCTCGCGGCGTCGAAACTGAGTGGCCGGAACAGGCTGATCGAACCACGGGGATTGCGATCCGTGGATATTCGCTGCGATGCAGCCAGGCCAGCGGCCGGGTTCCAAATGGCTGTGTCGATGCAATCGGCCTTGTCGTCGCGTGTTGCCATGCTTCCGAATTCCCTGAATTTTGCAGAGAGGTTCTCGACGGGACGGCGTCACTTGTCAGCTTCGGTATCATAGTCGCGCCGATGATCGCGTTGACGGCGGGATCATGGCGGTCGGGGCACACACGTTCAGGTCTTTTGAAAGCTAATGTGCATCGAATGCCTGATCCGCCATAAGGTGCCGGAAGACACCGGATCCGATCTACAGTGGGCCGCATGGTCATTCAAACCTCCATCCGGAGAGGATGACCAGACTTCGGACCCTATGGGCCGCTGCTTATTCAAAGGCGCGGGCAGCGCTGGGCAATCCGGCGCCCCGCGACGCGAACATCACGATCAGTTGGCCATGGACCAGCAGCATCACGGTCAACGAAGTGCGAATTGCTGTGCAATCGGACCGCCGGTGCGCGGCGAAACGGCGAAACCGCCCGATAAGGTGCTGCCAAACCGAGCAAGACAGCCCACCGGCAGAGGATCGTTAGGCCCAAATTCGTCCTCGGTCCCAACAACGATGCTCTCGCTGGCACCCGGCTTACCGGGCACCGGGCCAATGCGGGTGCAGATCGTCGATCAGGACATCGTGCCTGTGGCCTCCCGGATCCTGATCGCTGAGATGCGGATGATCCTCGGGCAGGTCCGGGTGGCTGTGGGCAAGCGCACCGGCATCGCCCGTCGGCCAAAGCAACATCACGCCGAAAAGCCCGGCAACGGCAACCAGCGCCAGGCCCGTCAGCGCTGCCATGGGGCCAAATGCCGTCATCAGCCACCCGGCAAGCGGATAGGTTGCGAGCCAGCAGGCATGGGACAATGCGAACTGCGCGGCGTAGACAGCGGGCCGGTCCGCCGGATGCGACGAGCGTTTCAAAAGCCGCCCCGACGGGGTGAGGACTGCGGAGTATCCAACGCCGATGACGAGCCATCCCGCCAGAAGAGGGTGCCACTGCAAGCCGCCGGTACGCGACAGGACCGCAAGCCCCAGCAGGGTCACGACAAGCAGGCCGGCGCCGCGGATCATGACCGGCCGGTCCGCAGCCCTGTCGAGCATCCGGGGCAGGACAAGAGCGGCCAGCATCGAGCCGCCCCCGAACGCCCCGAGGGCAATCGCCACCTGCGTTTCGCCCAGCCCCAAGCCGGAGCGGACCAGCACGACCGTGTTGACAAGCACCATGGCCCCCGCCCCGGCCGCCGCAAGGTTGAGCGAGAGCAGCCCCCGCAGGCGCGGCGTGGCGAGATAGATGCGCAGGCCCCGCGTGGTCCTGTCGTAGATGCCGCGCCGGACCGCCGGTTCCGGACTGGGGATCAGCACCGACACGACAAGGACGGCAGACCCGGCGAACCCGATCACGGTGCCAAAGAACAGGGCCTGATAGCTGACCACGCTTAACAGGATCGCGGCCAGCATCGGGCTGATCAGGTTTTCCAGATCGTAGGCAAGCCGCGACAGCGACAGGGCGCGGGTATAGCGCCCCTCATCGGGCAGGATGTCCGGGATCGTCGCCTGAAATGTCGGCGTGAATGCCGCAGAAGCCGATTGCAGCACGAAGATCAGCACGTAGACCTGCCAGACCTCGGTCACGAAGGGCAGGCAAAGCGCAACACCCGCACGGATCAGATCGAGGCCGACCAACATCGCCCGGCGCGGCAAACGGTTCGCAAAGGCGGCCGCGATGGGTGCGATGCCGACATAGGCCACCATCTTGATCGTGAAGACGGTTCCAAGGACCAGAGCCGCCCGCTCGCCGGCAAGATCGTATGCGAGTAACCCCAGGGCCACGGTGGCCAGACCGGTGCCCAAGAGCGCCACGATCTGTGCCAGATAGAGGTGGCGGAACGTGCGGTCGGCAAGGACGGACAGCATCGGGGTCTCCGCTAGAGAAGTTTCGCCAGGGTGCGCATTTCGGCAAGGTCGCTTGCCCCGCCATTGCCCAGGCAATGGTCGATGTGATCATGGATCAGCGCCCGCTTGGCAGTTGTAAGAGCGCGTTCGACCGCCTGCATCTGGGTGGCGATCTCTGTACAGGGTCGTTCCGCCTCCAGCATGCCGATGACATGTCTCAGATGACCTTCGGCCCTTTTCAGACGGGAGATCAATGCAGGATGGGTTGAATGAAGGTGCGGTTCAGACATGGATGAAAGTAACCCCCCGGGGGGGATGATGCAAGAGCGGCAGCCTTACTGTCGGGCCGGGCCAAGACGGGGGCCGTCATCACCGGTACCGGGGGCCGCGCGCCCGTCGGAATCATTGCCCCATCCTTGCACCCATTGGCCGGTGGGCAAAGCTATGCGGCCATGATTTGTTCGGCTTCGGACCTGGTCGATGTCGGATGCTCTTTCATAGGGCCATCATTTGCCGATGTGCCGGGGCGCGTTCCACTCGCGAATGGTAGCGAAATGCCGATGCGCTGGATCGTGGGCCGGCGCACAGGCCGCACGCACGTCATCGCAAGGCCACCCTCGTCGGACGTACCGGCGCGATACTGCACGGGGGCGCGATGCCTCATGCAAAACTTGGCAAACCCGTTACGGCGGCTCCGGGCGGCGGCAAGGCCCTGATGCTGTCGAAAACAACGGTCGATGTAGCGGCAAACGCAGTTGATCTGCCCCAGAAGTACCGAGACAAGGTCTGGTCATATGATTAGAGTCGGCTAAACCAAACTGCCTGAAATGGCCATCAGCCCCACGACCGAGCCGGCCAGGTTCGCCCTGTCCCAAACTGCATGGAAATTGGCCCGCACGCCCGGCGGATCAGGCGGCGGAGGCGGGTCTGCAGTGGCTGTTCGCATCGTTCCGATGGCCCATGGCGACGACGCAGGCGGGTCCAAAAGGTGGCCCGCCACATGCTGCGGGCCGGTCGGGCTGATGCCTTCGCGCGCACGGTTATCCCTGGCACCCCGCCAAGGCGCCGGTTCGCGGGCTATCTGACCGAAGGTGGCCTGACGCGCGGCTCGCGCGATACGGCGGGCATGCCCGACGCCATTGCCGGACCGGCCATCGGCGTACCCTATGTTGCGCCGTCGCCAGATCGGCCCCTCGTGCAAGAGGCCGGCGCAGATCCTGGCCACCCTCTCATCGGCTTTTTCACATGGAGCCCACTGGTCGATCCTCTGGACCCGGAGCGCAGGATGGCGGTTGAGAAGGCCTTAGTTTTGTGCGAGGCCTGCAGGCACGACGTGACCAAAGCGATGCCCGGCCTCGACACCATGAAGCTGCGATCGAACCTTTTCGCGGTGATTGCCGCTGGTGCTGGGTGGGACTTGTCGGATCGGTCGCGACGGCTCGGCCGTCCTCCGGAGCAGGATGCTTTCGAACCTTGCACCTGGACCCTTCCAGAGCGGGGCCGCAATCTGAGCGCAGCCGATTGCCTGCTGGCCGTCCAGGACACTCGGGTGCAGGTCCGGCAATACAGTCGCTTTCTTGACATGTGGCTCACCCCGAACATTTGGCAATGAGACCTCGTCCCGGTTCGGCAAAAGATTCGTTCGAGCGGAAGCGGAACGGCCTACATCGCTACGACATCGCAAATACGTCGCTCCAGACGCGGGGGACCGGCGGGATTTGACAGCTGTCGCAATCTATCCCGGACAGACTGTCGCTCGGGTCACGGGCGGTATCCTGTTGGGATCGCCCGCGACAATCGACGACGCCCGGCGCAAATTCCCAGACACGCTATGCCTGGTGATCGCTTTCGTCCCGCGCATGATCGCCTGGCGATTGCATCACACCGATCGTTATCGGACGCTCGCGCCTTTGCGTGGCAGCAACGCGCCTTTTTGATCCGCAACCGGTTTGGGGCTGGCCCATCATGGTGATCGTGGCCGTCTTTTCGGTTGTGGATCCCGCGGCTGCGGTGTTGATCCATGCGATGCAGGCGCCCAGCATGACCATCCGCGCAGGGTCTCTGCATTGCGCCGCCGATGCGTGCAGCCCGGTGGCGGCGATCGTGCAAGCCCGCTGATCCCGCTATTTGATCGGGAGCCAGTGGATCGGATCGTGACGGCCCTGACCGCGGGCTGCACCGTAATTTCTTCTCCAGCAGAACCGGGCCTGTCATCCGGGTCCGCAAGAGTGGCGCACTGCCCGACTTAAAGCTCCGGATCCCTGTTGCGTTCCCGTGGAACGCTGCCGGGGTGGTGGAAGCGTATCACCTGCATCGTTGGCGGATGGATGAAAATGTTGCTGCGCTCGACTTGCACCAGGCCATCTCGGATGGGCGCCGGAGCGATGCCGACGTGATGAGGGCGGTCACCAAAGACGCGCCGACCCAAAGTTTCGGCATCGTCCTCGGGATACCAAAGATGGACTGTGCCCCTGCCTGATGGGTGTGGGACGCGGACATCGGGGGAGGGAACAGAACGATCATGGATCGAGGCAGGCGGGATCGCGATGAAGTGTGGGGGCCGCTGTCGTTCTGTCGGCACCCGGCTGGACAACGCCAAGCTCGTTATCGGGATAGAGTGCGAGAACGGTGGAAATCTCCTCATCCTTTTTCATTTTCTGGATTGCATTGTCGTCGCGGTTTTCGATCCCAGGCGCAAAAACCACCGTGGCCATAAGATCGGTCGGGGCAATTTGGAAACTGCAGTCGGGGTCATGCAAAACCGCCATGGACGTTCCTGCGTTCACAGCAGTACGGGCCGGACCTTCGAAAATCGCCGATTTCGGCCGGTGTTTCGCCCGACTGTCAGTCACGAAGCAGAACGGGGACACATACCAGACGTTGGTCATCATCCCGGCTTGCATGGAAAACGGGTTGTGACAGCAAATGGCCATCCGCCGGGATTGTCGGTGTTGAGTGCGATGGCGACGCTGTCCATGGCGGGGGCCCGCACCCGTATCGCGCATCGCGCCGGGATTTGTGGCGCGGGCCAGACCGACCACCTGTAAGTGGAGACCGTGCAAAGACATCGGGTGCGACATGGGTTGGACTCCGGTCGCCGTACGAACGGCCATCCGTACCCCAGGCATAGGCGGCCATGCTTCCAGTCAGATTCATCGAGAGTGCCCGGTCCGGGATACGCGCGGCAAGGTGATCGGCAGCGGCAAGACGGCGTTCGAGGTTGAGCAGGGGCGCTTGAACGGCCTCAGACGCGACCCTAGCAATCTCGGCGCCCCACGTGGCGAGCAGAATGCCTGTCCGGGATCTTTGCCCTTCGCGCTGCACCGGGGTCGGCATGGCCACTGCGGCATCAGGCACCGTCAGGTCGATGCCCAGCCTCCGGGCCATGGCAATCTCGAACAATCGCCCGGCAATCGAGGTCACATCCATGCCGTCGACGGCCACCAAACGACCGGTCGCGGCGCCGAGGTCGATCTATTCATTGGCGGCGCCCGCTGCGTTGATGTTCGTCGAGCGAACCGTCGTGCTCTAGTCAACACGCAGGATTTCCGGACCGACCAGCATGCTGTCGTTGGCAAGGTAGGCATCGAAGGCAGCGTCGATCATATCCATGGACATCGCCATGTTGCCACCTGTCGTCGTGTCATGGTCCATGCCGGGCATCGATTCCGACATGGTCATACCGCCGCGCGTTGCTCTTTGATCCATCCCATCCATTGTTGTCGGCATCGACGTCGTCCCGGACATGGAGGCTGCCATGCCCGAGCTTAGATGGGTCGCCTCGTCGCCGGTCAGACGCGACAAAGGTTCGTCCGGCGGTGTGAGACTGAAGTCGTGGCACAGCATCACAACCTCCTGCCTTTCGGCAGCTTCGTCCCGCACGATCAGCGGCACGGCCATCAACCTCGCCTCTTGCAGCCCGAATGCAAACGCATCCAGTTCGTGCCCGAACACACCAGTTCGAAAGTGAAATCCTGAGACTTGCCCAGCTTTATCAGCGTCTGCGATAACATGCTGCCTTCATTGGCAAGGATGGGGGCGCTCAAACTAAAGCGTAGACAATTGAAACCGCGGTTAGGCAGGCGATGTCCAGCGGTGCGATCTCCCGACAGGTCATCAGCATGAAGCCGACGATCATCAGGCCCGCCGCGGGTGCCCGGCCGCCCTTGAGCCATTGGATACGACGTCATGATGTGTCAGGCCCAAACCGCCAGCGGTCAAAATCAAAAACGGAAACCCGAACCCTGCAGTTATGCCGACAAAGGCGAATGACGGACTTTCGACCAAGGCGCCCAACAGAGTGGTCTCGGCCGCGGCTGCGTTCAAAGCCGTCAACAGATGTCCGACCACTCACAGCGGGATTTTTGCGATCATCGCGGCCACACCGCTTGGCACGACGAACGCGCTCAGCATCAACAGGGGCGGGGCGATCAGTGAACCAAAGCACGGCGGCGCGACCGGCGAGATCATGATCGATGCCACCCTGTTGAAGGCGCACCGGACCGCCGAGAGCCTGCTCGAAAAGGGCCTCTTCGCCGGTTTGTCGGGCGCGCCAAGGCAGCCCGAACTCGAAGCTGCACGCAGTCCGCGGCGGCGCGGGCCGCCCCCGCGCCCTGTTTCTGGCCGCAGGCCCGGTCAGCGACGTCATCGGTGCCGGGGCGCTCCTGTCAACGTTGCCACCGGCAAAGGCTCTTCTTGCCGACTAGGGACACGATGCCGACCGGTTCCGCGATGCTCTCATCCAACGCGACATCGAAGTGCGTATCCCATCGAAATCGAACCGGAAGGACCAGATCCCCCATGACAGGGATCTCTACCGCAAATGCCACAGGATCGAGACCATGTTTGGCAAGCTCAAGGACTGGCGCCGCATCCAAACCCACTGCGATCGCCGCGCCCACACCTTCATGTCCGCCATCGCGATCGCCGCCATCGTCATCTTCTGCATCTGGTCAATTTGTCCTGACTTTAGTTGATGATCGATATGAACCGGACGACCGCCTGTATATCGGGGCCGGTAGCGATCCTGTTGTTCAGCATCGTCATCATCTTCGAGTGGCGCGTTTCGTATCGATTGGAGATTCGGGAGGCCGGATGATGACAAGCGTTTTCCACTACGACCCGTTCCGGCCGTGGCGTGATCCCGCATGATCATCAAGTAGCGGGTTTCAAGAGGTTTTGATCGGGATCAGCAGTCATAGCCAATCCACCTGCCTTGAGCGTCTTGGCATCCCGCGGCCCATTGCATGAATTGACCTAAGGTCACTAGGAAGCAATGCGTGCTTTCTACCAGACATTCGCTGACGGAGCGGAACTATGACTGCCAAGTAACGGGATGTCGGACACTGCGGGCGCTTCCTGCGGCACCTCGAAAGAGCGCAGATGCACGCCCCCGAAAGATTAAGCCTCAAAACCTGGATCCATGGGGTTGAAGGGGCTAAGTGATCAGGTCGTCATGCGCACGCTCGCGGACAGCGAAATTGTTCAGCGATGACGCAGCATTGCGAAGTCGCCGCGGATCTCGCCGGGCAGGGAAACGGTCCGGCGCGCACCGCATCAAGGGACGTGCGGCACCCGCCAGTTCTCTGCGACTCTGCCATCGAATTCTGCCGCCTGATCAGGGGCGAAGGGCGCCCCGCAAACACGCCGGTGGCATGTATCGATCCTGAACGGGCAGAGCGTAATGCGACAAGCCGCCAAGAGTCACACCGTTATCGCCCTTCACGAACCGCCTCCCCGCTCTCGGCACCACCAAAAGTCGTTCGCGCGGCGCACTGTCAGGAGTCGAAGGCATGATCACGACAAGGGCGGTCGAGGTCTGCGGCTGGGCCACGACAGATACCCTTTGGCGTTCCGCTGCGCGGTCGTCGTCCCGTTTCTGGCTTTCAGCTGCGACGGGTCCGGGGCCAAAGTCAAAACGGAAGAGTTCTCCCGTACTTTGAGGGACAACCCGTCGATCTGCCGTTTCTGCCGGTGACCCGCAGGACTCCAAATATTGCGGCAAGACCCGCGGTCCAGCCGTTCTCAGATCTCGAACGTTTCCAATGCCACGCCATCGGCCAGCGCCTGCTTTATCCAGCCGGGCTGCCGCCCGCGGCCCGTCCAGGTTTGCGTCGGATCGGCAGGGTTGCGGTATTTGGCGGCATTCTTTTGTCCCTTTCGTTTGGCAGCCTTGTCTGAATTCAGCAAATCTGCGAGGGAAAAACCGTGTTCCTGCGCAATTGCCTCGGCGGCCGTGCGCGCTTCTGCCTTGCGGCGGTTTTCCAGTGTATCCAGCGCCGATTCAACATCGGTGCGCAGTTTCATCAGTTCCTTGCGTGACAGCGTGTCAAGTTCCATTGTCGATCCAACCCCAGGCGCGCCCGAAAAGCGGGCGTCAATACCTGCAACTTCTTTTCCAAATAATCCGGATTGGCAAGATAAATATTCTTTGATTCCCAAACCGGTTCGATCCTGCTGATATTGCGGGAACATGCAGGTAAGATGCTATTGGGCGGCGATGGGTTCGGCTTTCGGATCCGCAAGCCTTGTTATATCTTCCATGATCCTGTTCAGCGCAAAATCTTTCGGCGTATATATCCGGGCGACACCCATCGCGGCCAAGGCCCGCGCATCATCCTTGGGGATGATTCCGCCGACGATGACCGGAATTCCCGCCATTCCGGCCGCGCGCAGACCGTCGAGCAGATCGGCGACCCGGGGGATGTGGTTTCCCGACAGTATCGACAGGCCGATGACGTGGACATCTTCGCGGCGGGCGGATTCGATGAGTTCTGCGGGGGTCATCCGGATCCCGTCATAGACGATGTCCATCCCGCAATCGCGCGCCCGGCTGGCGATCTGTTCGGCGCCGTTGGAATGTCCGTCCAGCCCGGGCTTTCCGATCAGCAGTTTCAGACGGCGTCCCAGTCGGGTCGATACGGCGTCGACGGCGGCGCGGATGTCTTCCAGACCTTCGGTCCGGTTCGACGGGTTGCGCGATACGCCGGTCGGACCGCGATACTGGCCGAATGCCGTGCGGATCATGTCGCCCCATTCCCCGGTCGTGGCCCCGGCGCGGGCCGCCGCGTTGCTGGGTGGCTTGTTTTTGGCCCCGGTGGCCGCCGCATGGCGCAGTTCCTTCTGGTATCTGCGCACGGCGTCGGCGTCGCGGGTTCCGCGCCAGGCCGCGAGGCGGGACAGCTGGTCC
>JBGTLJ010000102.1:0-1900 GCA_041744175.1 Oceaniglobus sp.
GCCCAGAACGGGAACACGGCGCATCATGGGAACAAGCATCCCCTGAAGCCTGCGCATGATGTAGATCTGCTTTTTTGATGCGACATAATCGGGCGGTGTGCGCAGGCTCCACTTGGCGATGAAATGGTCCAGACTGCGTGCGCCATAGGCATTCGACCAGCGCAGTGCGAAGAATGGCCAGTCTTCAGGTGCCATGGGACGGGCGCGGCAGGGAAAAACGTAGGTGATGACGGATGTCGGCTCAAACCATACGGTGCCGCCGGCCTGTCGCACCATCATCGAAAAATCGATATGTTCCTTCGTCGACAGCATGTCCTCGTCCAAGGGACCGATCCGATCGAACACTGATTTGCGGGCCAGCGCGCAATGGAATTCGCACATGCCCGTCTGCTGGCGGACCAGGGCGTCGTCGAGGTCCGAGACCTTCTCGCGATGCCCATGCATCACTTCGGTGAAGTCACGGCCCAACTCGGGGTTCTGGGTAAAGAAGCCTGCCATGTCGCCGCCGGGGGCGTAGTCACCGCCCGCGTGGTGAATTTCTGTGTGGGCCGGCAGACCTTGGCAGGTGAGTGGTGCGATGACATCGCCGTTCGTCTCGTCGGCACAGGCCACAAGGCGTTCCAGCCAGTCCTTCGCGAACAGGACGTCGTTGTCACAAAAGACCACGTATTCGGTGTTGCAGGCAGCAACCCCCATGTTGCGCGCCTCGTTTGGTGTCAGATAGCGTTCGGTCCGGATCAGTTTGAAACCCTTGTCGCGCGACGCGTCCTGCAGGTAGGTTTTCCAGCGGCGCGGAGAATTCCCATCGACATAGATGACATCCACCGCGGGCGTGTTCTCATAGAGACTTTCCAGCGATTCCGCCGTCATGCCGAAGCGTTCGCGCTGCGTGACGATGATGGTCACCCGGCCTTTCACCTGAGGGGGCTCGGGCCGGTCTGTCGTGATATGGGAATCCGCCGTGGTGTTGGAAATCGTCATGTTCGCCCTTTCGCATGTTCGAGAGCCGCCGCGTAGGCCGCCAGGGTTCGGTCGAAAATCTGGGCTTGCCCATATTGCGCAATCACCCGTTCGCGGCCAGCACGCCCCATTCCTGCCCACAGGTCACGCATCGCAGCCATCTGGCGGACAGCACCTGCGATGGCCTGAGGGTCGTGTTCGGGAACAAGCAGCCCGTTTTCATGCGCGATGACCAGTTCAGGAATGCCGCCGTGCCGTGTCGCGATGACAGGCAGTTCCGTCGCCATCGCTTCCTTGAGCGTATTGACCGGAGCGTCCGCATCGCCGTTTTCGGCGACGACGGATGGCGCAAGTCCGATATCCCCCGCCTGAAGGGCCGACAGCACCTGATCCGCCGTCGCAGCACCATGCAACCTGACCCGGTCACCGATGCCCAGCCGGGCGATCTGCGCTTCGAATTCCGGTCGCAGCGGGCCTTCGCCAAGGATGTCCAGTTGCACGTTCATGTCGTCCAGAAGGCCGATGGCCGCGATCGCGTCGCCGAACCCCTTCTTGTCGACCAGTCGTCCGACGGCGACAAGGCGTAGGACGCCATCATCCGGCCTGCGATCAAGCGGAGGGACGAACCGATCCGTGTCAATGGGCGACCCCACAACGACAATGCGATCGGCGGGGCATCCCAGCCCGATGGCGCGCTGACGAAAGTATTCGCAGTTGGCCAGAAAGTAATCGGCCTGTGCAAAGAGATCGGCATAGACGTCGTCACCGTTTTCCTGAACGTGACGCGTGATGTCGGATCCCCGGAAATGCACGACAAGGGCGCGGGTCCGCAGCGTGCCGAATTTGCGGTGGCGCAGTGCTGCAAGACCTTCGTAACCGAACTGGCAATGCACGACATCGAAGGCGGGTTGTTCG
Organism: Oceaniglobus sp.; assembly: GCA_041744175.1. Classification (GTDB taxonomy): domain Bacteria; phylum Pseudomonadota; class Alphaproteobacteria; order Rhodobacterales; family Rhodobacteraceae; genus Oceaniglobus. The sequence goes on from JBGTLJ010000102.1 coordinate 1,876, forward strand.
GACAGCATCCGGGTCAGGGCCATTT
>JBGTLJ010000103.1:0-6176 GCA_041744175.1 Oceaniglobus sp.
GATCCTCGGGCGATACCACATCCGTATCGCGGTGCGCTGTCCCCCGTTTGTTCAGCGTCGAAAGCCCAACGCCCAGATCATCCGCAACTTGTCGCCGTGTCAGCCCGCTGGTCAGTGCAATTCGCACTGCATCTTTACGGACTCGAAAACCGAAGTTTTCAAGGGTTTTTGGGATTGAATGTGGTGCCCAGAAGAGGACTCGAACCTCCACACCGTTGCCAGTACTAGCACCTGAAGCTAGCGCGTCTACCATTCCGCCACCTGGGCCACCGTGTCGGGCGATCTAAGGCAGGGCTTGAGGGGTGTCAACGCGATTCGAGGGCTTCGGCTGCCGTATTGGCCGCAGGAGACGGTCCCGATTGCGCCTTGTGCCATTTGTTGCGGGTGCTTAAACCTCGGCTGAACAAGAACCACGGCGGAACTTGCGGATGACCAACCTTGTGACGATCTTTGGCGGCTCGGGGTTTGTCGGGCGCTACATCGTGCGGCGGATGGCCAGGGCGGGCTGGCGGGTGCGTGTCGCGGTACGCCATCCGAACCAGGCGATGTTCGTGCGACCCTTCGGAGCGGTCGGCCAGGTCGAACCGGTTTTCTGCAACATCCGCGACGATGCGTCGGTCCAGGCGGTTTCCACCGGGGCCGATGCGGTGGTGAACTGCGTTGGCATCCTTGCCGAGAGCGGCCGACAGGGATTTGACACGGTGCAATCCGAAGGCGCAGCGCGGATCGCCCGGATCGCCGCCGCCGGCGGCATGACGAAGATGGTGCATGTGTCGGCGATCGGCGCGGATGCCGACAGCGCCAGCGGATATGCCCGATCAAAGGCCAAGGGAGAGGATGGCGTGCTGGCACATATGCCGGATGCGATGATCCTGCGTCCGTCCATCGTGTTCGGCGCCGAGGACGCGTTTTTCAACCGCTTCGCGTCGCTGACGCGGTTCGGTCCTGTCCTGCCGGTGATCGGTGCCGACACCCGGTTCCAGCCGGTTCATGTGGACGACATCGCGCAGGCGGCGGAAATGGGCCTGCTGGGCACCGCACCGGGTGGCATTTATGAGCTGGGCGGTCCGGACGTGATGACATTCCGCGCCCTGATGGGCGAGATGCTGCGCACGATCGAGCGGCGGCGGCTGGTTCTCAACGTGCCGTTTCCCGTTGCGCGCATCATGGGCGGCGGTTTCGATCTTCTCGGGCGGGTGTCCGGCGGGCTGATCGCGGGGCCGGTCACGGCCGATCAGGTGCGCAATCTGCGCAACGACAACGTGGTGGGCGACGGGGTCATGACATTCTCGGATCTGGGGATACGTCCCACCGCCATGGAAACGGTTCTGCCCGAATACCTGTGGCGGTTCCGCCCGTCGGGCCAGTATGCATCGATCAAGAATTCCGCCCGCAACCTGCGAGGGCGTCAGGAATAGGCGATGACAAGCAGCGCAATGCCAAGGATCACGCGGTAGATCACGTAAGGCGTGAAACTGACGGAGCGAAGCAGGCGCATCATCACCGCCAGCGCGAACAGGGCGGAAACGAACGCGAAGCCGGCACCGATGGCCGCGTCCTTCAGGATTGCGAAATTCGCGTCCGCCACCACCTCGGCGCCCAGCAGAGCGCCCGAGGCGAGGATCGTCGGGATCGACATCAGCATGGCGAGCCTTGCGGCATCCTTGCGTTCATACCCCAGATACCGGGCCGCCGAAATCGTGATGCCGGACCGCGAAGTTCCGGGGATCAGCGCGACAGCCTGCCAGAGCCCCATGACGACCGCGTCGCGCAGGCTCCAGTCCCCGGCGGCCTTTTCGGTTCCGCCCTTCTGGTCGGTCCAGTAGAGGACGATGCCGAAGATCAGCATGGTCCAGCCGATCACCGCGGTGGAGCGCATCATGTCGTCAAGCCCAGTGAGTTTCAGGATCAGGCCCGCAACGATGACCGGCACCGTGGCGATGGCCAGACAAAGCGCCAGCCACGCGCCGGGGGAATCGACGCGACCCCGGATCAGCCGGGGCACGCCCGACAGCGCAAGGCGCACGTCGCGCCAGAAATAGAGGACCACGGCGCCGAGGGTGCCGACATGCACGGCGACGTCGATGGTCTGACCCTGATCGGCCATGCCCGTGAGATTCGGCAGCAGGATAAGATGGGCCGAGGACGACACAGGCAGGAATTCCGTGACCCCCTGGATGATTGCGACGATCAACAGATGGAACAGCGTCATGGTACACCGGTGGGGTCAGGGGGTAGGAATTGCAAGGTATTGATTTTTCTCATAATACAGAATATAATGTCAATTATGCTGCCATTTTTTCTGGGTAAAGTCGCCCACGATCTTGCCGGGTCTGGAAATTTATCATCATTAGGTCAGCACGGCTTACTTTTCTTTTCCGTTCCCGGGTCGTAAAAGGCATCGGGGAATGGAGAGTTCAATGGTTCGGGATGTGATGCTTCGGTTCGTGGATGTGGCGCGGGACATGCCCGACAAGCGCCCGCCCGATCTGCGCCGTAATGATTTCGATGAGATATACGGCGAGTACGCCCGCGACAAGGCCGCCGAGCAATCTGGCCGGTGCAGCCAGTGCGGGGTTCCCTACTGCCAGAGCCACTGTCCGCTGCACAACAATATCCCCGACTGGCTGCGCCTGACCGCGCAGGGCCGGTTGCAGGAAGCGTATGAGCTGAGCCAGGCCACCAATACCTTTCCCGAGATCTGCGGGCGGATCTGTCCGCAGGACCGGCTGTGCGAAGGCAACTGTGTGATCGAGCAGTCGGGCCACGGCACCGTGACCATCGGGTCGGTGGAAAAGTACATCACCGACACCGCGTTCGAACAGGGCTGGGTCAGGCCGATCACCAATGGTGGCGAGCGGGCCGAATCCGTGGGGATCATCGGCGCGGGGCCCGGCGGGCTGGCCGCCGCGGACATGCTGCGCCGTGCCGGGGTGCAGGTGACGGTCTATGACCGCTATGACCGCGCTGGCGGGCTGATGACCTATGGCATTCCCGGCTTCAAGCTGGAAAAGGACGTGGTGATGAAGCGCGTGCGCCAGCTTGAGGATGGCGGCGTGCAGTTCGTGCTGAACTGCGATGTGGGCGTGGACATCTCTTTCGATGCGATCCGGGGGCGGCACGATGCGGTTCTGATCGCGACCGGGGTCTACAAGACCCGCGATCTGGGCGGGCCGGGATCGGGCGTTGCGGGGATCGAGCGGGCGATCGACTTCCTGACCGCGTCCAATCGCAAGAGTTTCGGCGACGATGTGGCGGATTTCGACAGCGGCCGCCTGAACGCGGCGGGCAAGAAGGTCGTCGTGATCGGCGGCGGCGACACTGCGATGGATTGCGTACGCACGGCGGTGCGGCAGGGCGCCACGTCGGTCAAGTGCCTGTACCGGCGGGACCGCGCGAACATGCCCGGCAGCCAGCGCGAGGTTGCCAATGCCGAGGAAGAGGGCGTCGAGTTTGTGTGGCTCTCGTCGCCCAAGGGGTTTGCCGGTGACAGCGTTTCGGGCGTGATGGTGCAAAGGATGCGGCTGGGCGATCCCGATGCCACGGGACGGCAGATGCCCGAGCTGATCGACGGATCCGATTATGTCGAGGACGCGGATCTGGTCATTAAGGCGCTGGGGTTCGAGCCCGAGGATCTGCCGAAGCTCTGGGGGATCAAGGGGTTGGAAGTATCACGCTGGGGCACCGTGATCGCCGATTTCCGGACCCACGAGACCAGCCTTGAAGGGGTCTATGCCTGCGGCGACATCCAGCGCGGCGCGTCCCTCGTCGTCTGGGCGATCCGCGACGGACGCGAGGCGGCAGAGGCGATGCTGGAGTATATCGGCGGGTCCGTCAGCGTTGCCGCGGAGTAAAAATCTTTGCGTACACAAGGTGTATGACTCGCGTATGCACAAATTGAGACAGCGACCGATGTACTCTGAACGAGGGGAAATCGGGAAGGGCAGTCAGCCTTACCTAACTGGTTAACGACAGGTGAATACGATGGGCGACTCGAAAAACGGTGGATGCCTGTGCGGCGCGGTCCGGTACACATTGGCCGAGGCGCCGGTATCCTACGGCGCGTGCCATTGCGGCATGTGCCGCAGATGGACCGGCGGGATCGAAATGGGGGTGCAGGTGATGCCGGGCGGTCTGACATTTTCCGATGAGAGCCATATGAAAACCTATGCCTCTTCGGACTGGGCCGAAAGGGGGTTCTGCGACACCTGCGGATCGTCGCTGTTCTGGCGGCTGACGGCGCCGGGGCCGATGCAGGGCATGATGAGCCTGTCGGTGGGGACGCTCGACGATTCCAGCGGTCTGGTTTTTGCATCCGAGGTCTATATCGACCACAAACCCGCCAGCTATGCCTTCGCGGGAGAGCGAAAGACGATGACCGAGGCGGATATCATGGCGATGGTAAATGATGGCGGGCCCGCCTGAGGGCATCTGGTATCGCCCGCCCGCCTGTTGCGGGGTTCAACAAGGTTCGAGACGTGACAGCCATTCTCTTGGAGGAGCGACGACATGACCACATACGATGCAGACTGGGTCGCTGCCGAAGAGGCGAAGCGCGCGTGGATGGCCGAACATTCGCTGTACCGCGACGACGATGAACATGCGTCCTGCGGCGTTGGCCTTGTGGTCAGCATCGACGGCAAGGCATCGCGCGCGGTGGTGGCAAACGGGATCGCCGCGCTGAAGGCGATCTGGCACCGGGGCGCTGTGGACGCCGACGGCAAGACCGGCGACGGTGCGGGCATCCATGTGCAGATCCCGGTGGCGTTCTTCTACGACCAGATCAAGCGCACCGGCCACACCCCCCACAAGGACGAGATGATGGCGGTTGGACAGGTGTTCCTGCCGCGCACCAATTTTTCGGCGCAGGAAACCTGCCGGACCATCGTGGAATCCGAGGTTCTGCGCATGGGATACTATATCTACGGCTGGCGCCATGTGCCGGTGAACATCGCCTGTCTGGGGGAAAAGGCCAATGCGACCCGCCCCGAGATCGAGCAGATCCTGATTTCCAATTCCAAGGGCTGCGACGAGGAAACGTTCGAGCGCGAATTGTATGTGATCCGGCGGCGCATCGAAAAGGCCGCCGCGGCAGCGGGGGTGCGCGAACTTTACCTTGCATCGCTGTCGTGCCGGTCGATCATCTACAAGGGAATGATGCTGGCGCAGGATGTGGCCGAGTTCTATCCCGACCTGATGGACGAGCGGTTCGAGAGCGCGTTCGCGATCTATCACCAGCGGTATTCCACCAACACCTTCCCGCAGTGGTGGCTGGCCCAGCCGTTCCGGATGCTGGCCCACAACGGCGAAATCAACACGCTGAAGGGCAACCTGAACTGGATGAAGTCCCACGAGATCCGGATGGCGTCATCCACGTTCGGCGACATGGCCGAGGACATCAAGCCCATCGTGGCACAGGGATCGTCGGATTCGGCGGCGCTGGATGCGGTGTTCGAGGTTCTGGTGCGGGCCGGGCGCAGCGCGCCGATGGCCAAGACGATGCTGGTGCCGGAAAGCTGGTCCAAGCAGGCCGAAGAGTTGCCCGAGGCGTGGCGCGACATGTATTCCTATTGCAACAGCGTGATGGAGCCCTGGGACGGGCCCGCCGCACTGGCGATGACAGACGGACGCTGGGTCTGCGCGGGGCTGGATCGCAACGGGTTGCGCCCGATGCGTTACGTGGTGACGGGCGACGGTCTGGTGATCGCCGGATCCGAGGCCGGGATGGTGCCGGTGGACGAGGCGCGGGTGGTGGAAAAGGGCGCGCTGGGCCCCGGTCAGATGCTGGCCGTGGACATGAAAAAGGGGCTGATGTTCCACGACCGCGAGATCAAGGACAAGCTGGCCGCAGCGCTGCCGTTTTCCGATTGGGTCGGCAAGATCAACGAACTTGACGCGGAGCTTGCGGGGCAGTGTTCGGCGCCGCTGTTCACCGGGGCCGAACTGCGCCGCCGCCAGATCGCGGCAGGCTATACCATCGAGGAGCTGGAGCAGATCCTGGCGCCCATGGCAGAGGACGGCAAGGAGGTGCTGGCCAGCATGGGGGACGACACGCCGTCGGCGGTGCTGTCCACCAAGTACCGCCCGCTCAGTCATTTCTTCCGGCAGAACTTCAGCCAGGTGACGAATCCGCCGATTGACAGTTTGCGCGAATACCGGGTGATGAGCCTGAAGAC
>JBGTLJ010000104.1:0-3626 GCA_041744175.1 Oceaniglobus sp.
GAACGGGGCCTTGCGGGGCTGGGGGCGGTGGCGCCGCGCCTGGGACGCGGCATGCCGGGACGGGCAATGCTGGCCCGCTCGTTCAATGCCACGACCCGCGCCCGGGTGGAGATGGGGCTGGCCCAGATCGACCGTCACGCGGTGCTGGTGACCGACCGCCTGCATGGCCACATCCTGGCCACCCTGCTGGGCAAGCCCCATGTGGTGATCGACAATTCCTATGGCAAGGTCGGCAATTTCATCGAGGCCTGGGGCACCGACAACGTCACGCTCTGCGCCGCCGATTTCACCGAGGCCCATGCCATGGCGCAGGATCTGGCAACCGGAAGTGCCGTCGCCTCCGCCTGACCGGGGCCGGGGCCGGAAAGACCGTGAAACCGCCGGAAACCGGATCTGCATGACGCCGCGCGATCCCGGCAAGACAGGACGCGGGTTGCGCAATGGCGGCGCGCGCCGGACATCGCGTCGTTGACGAGGTTGGCACGCCCGAAAATCGCCGCTGCGGTTTTTTGGCCGATCACGCCGCGCCGGACCGCCCGCATGCGCCGGGACACAGCCCCGCCCCGGCGGTCTTTGCCTGCCCGCAAAGACCCCATATCGCGGATCGAACCCGCCACGCTGCATCTGGCGGACGGTTCCGGCAGAGCTCTGCGATCGTCCGAAAACTGACATGCCCGCAACGCCCCGGCCCCCGGTCGGCACCCGACCCGTCCCGTTTCCGTCCTGCGGCCGCCGCGGGCCCATCCTGCGGCCTGCCGCAGACATGAATGCCCGTGACAGCTTTGATACTGCTGCGTCCACGGCACACTCGGCGCTTGACCCTGTTCCTCTCCGGGTTGAAGACATATCCGGTTCAGCCCATCACGGGTGCCCCGCTTCAGACGACGATCCCGCCCATTCCGCCAGGTAGTCCGCCAGGTTCCATGTTCCGCTCCATTGCCCTTATCCTGTCCGGCAACCTGACCAACGCCGCTTTGATGCTGGCGCGCAATCTGGTGATCGCGCGGCTGATCAGCCTAGAGGATTACGGCATCGCATCGACCTTCGTGCTGGCGGTGGCCATCGTCGAGATGATGTCGGCGCTGGGACTGCAACAGCAGATGGTGCAGTCGAAAACCGGCGCCGACCCGGAATTCCAGGCCGCGCTGCAGGGGTTTCAGGCGCTGCGCGGAGTGATGAACGGCATCTTTCTGTTCCTGCTGGCGGGACCGCTTGCCGCGTTCTTCGGTGTGCCAGAGGTCACCTGGGCCTATCGCGCCATCGCGCTGGTGCCGCTGATGCAGGGGTTCGTGCATTTCGACATGTACCGGATGTCGCGGACCCTGAACTATCTGCCCGGCACGATCACGCTGGTCGTCCCGCCGCTGGCATCGCTCTTGCTGGTCTGGCCGCTTTACCTGATCTTCGCCGACTACCGGGTGCTGCTGTTCGCGATCCTGGCGCAGTACGCGCTGATCCTGACCGCCTCGCACATCCTGGCCAAGCGCCCCTACCGGCTGCGGCTGGACCGCGGCGTGATGGCGCGCGGACTGCGGTTCGGATGGCCGTTGATGCTGAACGGGGCGCTGATGTTCGCGGTGTTCAACGGCGAGCGGATGATCGTCGGGCGCGAACTGGGGCTGGAGGCGCTGGCGCTGTTCTCCATGGCGTTCTCGCTGACGCTGTCGTCGGCACTGGTTCTGTCGCGCAGCGCGATGAGCTTTTTTCTGCCGCAGCTTTCGGGTACGCTCGGGACGGCGCCGTTCCCCGCCCTGGCGATGGCGGCGTTCCAGGGGCATCTGGTGCTCGGGTGCGCGATGGTCCTTGGCGTCGCCCTTGTGGGCGGGCCGTTCGTGCATGCGGTGCTGGGTCTGAAATACGCCGACGCGATCCCGCTGCTGACGTGGCTCGCGATCCTGCAGGCGCTGCGGGTGTTTAAGGGCGGCTGTTCCACCGTCGCCATGTCCGCCGCCCATACCGAGAACGCGATGCTGGCCAATCTGGTGCGCGTGGCGCTTCTGCCGCTGGCCTGGATCTGGGTGGCGGGGGGCGGCGATCTGCTGGACGTGATCTGGATCGGCATCCTCGGCGAACTGGCGGGGCTGGCGATCGGCCTTGCGCTGGCGCTGTGGCGGCTGGATCTGCCGCTGCGCCCGCTGGCGGCACCGCTGGGGGTCTCTGCGGTGCTGCTGGGTGTCGCCGGGCTGCATGCGGCGCGACTGACCGACTGGCAGCCCGATCCGTTGACCGGGACCGGACTGGCGGTGCTGTTCGCACTGGTGCTTCTGGCGGTGCGCGATCTGCGCCTCTACCTCAGGCACCGCACAATGAGCAGGCACGAAGACTGACGGCGAGACCCTTTGGCGGCTTTTCGCCCGCAGACTGTTTTGCCGATGCCCAAAGAACTTTAAGTTGAATCAGGTTTGCTGTAACCATTCTGCCAGCGGCTTACCGCGGCAGGAGAAACCTGACATGCCCCTCTTGGCAGACGTCGCGCAAGGACGGGACAACAACTTCAACCTGATCCGGTTCGTCGCCGCCACTGCCGTTCTGGTGTCCCATGCCTGGCCCATCGGCCTTGGGATCGGCACCCAGCAACCCCTGAAGGCCCTGACGGGCCATACCCTGGGCGGGATTGCGGTGTTCGTGTTCTTCGCCGCCTCGGGGTTCTTCATCGCCGCCAGCTTTTCGCGCAGCCGGTCGTCCGAACGGTTCCTTCTGGCGCGCACGATGCGGCTGTTTCCCGGCCTCGTGGTGTCGCTGCTTCTTGTGGGTCTGGTGATGGGACCGCTGGTCAGCGACCTTGCCCCCGGCGCCTATTTCACCAGTCCCGAAACCTTCACCTTCCTGCTGCGCAACGCCGCCCTGGCACTGCCGCAATACACCCTGCCCGGCGTGTTCGAGGCAAACCCCTATCCCACGGTGGAAGGATCGATCTGGACACTGATCCACGAGGTTGCCTGCTACATGCTGATCTTCATGGCCGGTGTCACCGGCCTGCTCTGGCGGCGCGGCGCGATGACCCTCGTGCTGCTGGCCTACGCGGTCCTGTGGATCCTGCCCGACATCTTCGATTTGCATGTTCCGGGGCGGCTCGCGGCCACCCGCGAACTGTCGCTGCCCTTTGTCATGGGCACGGCGCTCTGGATATGGCGCGACCGGGTGGTGCTGTCGCTCTGGGGAATCGCGGGGCTTTGTGCCCTGGCCTGGGCCGGTTACGGTACGCTGGCGGGATTTCCGCTGCTGATGGCGGCCCTCACCTATGGCATGTTCTGGTGCGCCTATGTGCCGGGCGGCGCGATCCGCAGCTTCAACCGGCTGGGGGACTATTCCTACGGCATGTACATCTATGCCTTCCCGCTGCAGGGGCTGGCGGTGTGGCTGGCGGGGGGCGGCGCGATGGACCCATGGGTCAACATCGCCCTTGCCCTGCCGATGACGCTGATCTGCGCCGTGGCGTCGTGGCATCTGGTGGAACGGCCCGCGCTGGCCTTTGCGCACACGGCCCGGATCGCCCGCCCGAAGACGGCCAGACCGGCCCCGGAGCGCGGCCCCGACCAGGATCTGACCCAGGCCCGAACCTGAGCCCGAACCTGAGCCCGAACCTGAGCCCGGACCTGACGGTGCGCCCCGATGCCCGATCCGGC
>JBGTLJ010000105.1:0-2054 GCA_041744175.1 Oceaniglobus sp.
TGTGTGCCCAGCCGAGGGGCGAGGTGTGCGCCAGAAGATCGGGCGGGACCGGGAGCTTCCCACGCTGGCGCTGCGCGACGGCCTCGCCCAAACGGGCTGTGTTCCAGTGGATGACGATCGCGGCGAGGAGGTTGAGCGCGGCCATGCGGAAGTGTTGACCTTCGGCCGTTCTGTCGCGGATTTCGCCCTGTCGGCCGATCCGCAACGCGTTCTTCAGCGCATGATGCGCCTCACCCTTGTTGAGGCCGATCTGTACCCGACGCTGCATGTCGGTGTTCAGGACCCATTCGATCATAAACAGCGTGCGCTCGACGCGACCGACCTCCCGCAGGGCGACGGCCAAGTCGTTCTGGCGGGGATAGGAGGCCAACTTCCGCAGGATCTGGCTGGGCGCGACGGTCCCAGCCGTCATTGTCGCTGCGATCCGCAGGATGTCGGCCCAGTTGGACGCGATCAGGTTCTCCCGGATTGTACCGCCCGCCAGACCGCGCAGGTTCGGCGGCACGGCCTTCGGCTCGAAAACGTAGAGACGCTTGGACGGCAGGTCGCGGATGCGTGGGATGAACCGGTGTCCGAGGATTGAGGTGACGGCGAAGACGTGATCGGTGAAGCCGCCTGTATCGGCGTATTGCTCCCTGATCCGCTTGCCGACCTCATTGTTTAGGAGCCCGTCGAGAATATAGGGCGCTTCGCTGACCGTGGCCGGGAGGGTCTGTGACGCAAAGGGCGCGAACTGATCGGAGACGTGCGTATAGGCCTTCAGTCCTGGCTCGCGCCCGTATTTCGCGTTGATCAGGTTCATCGCCTCACCCTGCCGGGTAGTGGGGAAGAATTGCCCGTCGCTGGAGGCGGTCGTTCCCATGCCCCAGAAACGGGCCATCGGCAAAGCGGCCTGCGCCTCGACGACACTCGCAAGCGCGCGGGCGTAGGCATCGCTTTCCACGTGCCAGCGTGAAATCCGCATCAACTCCCAAAAGCCGTGTGAATTGCTGGCCTCGGCCATCTTGCTCAAACCGAGGTTCAAACCTTCGGCCAGGAGCACGTTCATCAAGCCGATCCGGTCGTTCGGCGGAGCGCCAGTCCTGAGATGCGTGAACGCCTCGGTGAACCCGGTCGCGCGGTCCACCTCCCGCATGATGTCGGTGATCCGCGTCTCCGGTATGCGGCGGTAGAGTTCGGACAGCAGGTCATCGGCCCCCTGTGGCGGTGCTGTCGGCAGCCGGCTCAGATGAAGCACGCCGTTCTCGATCGAACCACCAGGGATCTCGCCCGCCTTCGCGGCCTTGGCCAGCTTTTCGAGACCAAGTTCCATTCGCGCATGGCGATCGGCCAGCCAGTCCTCGGGATCGAAGGGTACGGCGAGCCGTGCATTCGCCTCTGTGGCCTGCGCGGGCACCAGCACCTGTTTCAGATCGCCGTAACGCCGGGAGCGTTCCAGCCAGATATCGCCCGAGCGGAACGCGTCGCGCAGATGGAACATGACCGCGACCTCCCACAGGCGGCCGTCCCCGACGATCTGGGTCTTCAGATGGCGGTGCCACTTCGACGTGCGCCGCAGAAAATCCGTCGGCCGGTTATGAGCCCGGTCGGACCGGATCAGCTCGGCCGCGTCCAGAAGGGGTTTGGCCACGTCCGCCCCGTTGATTTCAAGAAGCCGCAGCATCTGGGGGGCGTATCGACGAAACCGCTTGTACCCCTGCACGACATGGGCAATCGGCTCCGACGACAGCGTATCCGTCAATCGGGCCGCAACGGCGACGAGAGCCTGCAAATTCGTCCATCCCGGACTGGACGAGATGGCATCCTCAAGGGATGCGTCGTCGTTCTTCGCTTCGAGAAGGGCCGTTCCCATATCGCGGAACGAGCGCAAGGTCTGTCGGACCGCCGGTTGCGCCCCGTCCATGCGGTCATCGCACAGCCGGGCGGCCTCCCGCCAGGTCCTGCCGACGATCCGGTCATGTGTCTCGACCACGGCATCGGCGATCGCGCGTCGCCATTCCGACACGCAGACGGCAAGGATGGCGTGGCGGCGGTCGTCCGGCAAATCGCGTAAT
>JBGTLJ010000106.1:0-1816 GCA_041744175.1 Oceaniglobus sp.
CCGGGTCGGGGCCGCCGATCTGGTGGTGACCTTCGCCAACCTTGAGCCGGAGATCGCGCGTCTCTTGCCCGGCGTGCGCATCCTGTCGCTGCGGTTCATCCCGTCCGAGGCGACGCGCAAGGCGCTGGCGTCTCTGGATCCTCTGGCGCGGGTCTGCGTGGTGTCGCGCTTTGCCGATTTCCTGCCGATCCTCAGCCTGGGGCTGCGCCGGTTCGCGGCCCACATCCAGAGCGTTTCAAGCCATGTTCTGGGGGCGCCCGATCTGCCCGCCGCGCTGGCAGAGTGCGATGTGGTGGTGCTGTCCACCGGGGCCGAGCAGGCGGCGCGGTTCGCGCCCGCCGGAACCCCGGCGATCGAATACCGCCACATCCCCGATCCCGGCGATATCGAACGGCTGGTCATCCCGGCCCTGACCCATGCGGACACAAACGCGCACATCGCCAGAAGGGAAGCGTCATGAAGGTTTCGGAGATGAACTGGGGTCAGATCGAGGCTTACCTCGCCCATGACGATCTGTGCGCGTTGCCCCTGGGCAGCACCGAACAGCACGCCGGGCTGTCGCTGTCGGTCGATTCGATCCTGTCGGAAAAGGTGGCGCTGGATGCGGCGGAGCCTTTGGGCGTGCCGGTGTTTCCTGTGGTGCCCTATGGGCTGACGCCCTATTTCATGGGTTATCCCGGCACGATCAGCCTGCGCGTGGACACTTATGTCCGGGTGGTGCGCGACATCCTCGATTGTCTGCGTCGTCAGGGATTCCGGCGCATTCTGATCGTCAACGGGCATGGCGGGAATGCCCCGGCCGGGGCGCTGGCGATCGAATGGATGGCCGACAATCCCGACTGTTCGGTGCGGTTCCACAACTGGTGGAACGCCCCCGACACCTTCGCCAAGGTACAGGAGATCGACACCGTGGCGTCCCACGCATCCTGGATGGAGAATTTCCCGTGGACCCGGCTGGCGGGGGCCGAGGTGCCCGAGCAGCGCAAGCCGATGATCGATCTGGACGCGATGCGGCTGATGAACCCCGAGGACGTGCGCCGACATCTGGGCGACGGCAACTTCGGCGGATATTATCAGCGCCCCGACGAAGACATGCACGCGATCTGGGAGGTGGCGGTGGCTGAAACCCGCAGGCTGATGGACGGTGGCTGGAATTGAGCGGCCCGATCCTGATCTGGGGGGCGGGGGCCATCGGGGCCAGCCTTGGTGCCGGTTTCATCCGCGCGGGGCACGATGTCGTGTTCGTCGATACCGTCGCCGACCATGTCGAGGCGATCAGACGCGACGGGCTGAGGATCGTCGGGCCGATCTTTCAGGATGTGGTGCGTGCGCCCGCGTTCGTGCCGGGCGACCTTGACGGGACGTTCGGGCGCTGTTTCCTCTGCGTCAAGGCGCTGCATACCGAGGACGCGATCCGCGCGCTGGCCCGCCATGTGGAAACCAACGGCTATGTCGTTTCGGCGCAGAACGGGCTGAACGAGACCGCCATTGCAGAGGCCGTCGGCGCGGCGCGGACCATCGGCTGTTTCGTCAATTTCGGCGCCGATTACCTTGAGCCGGGCATCGTCACCTATTCCGGGCGCGGGGCCGTGGTGGTGGGCGAGCTTGACGGCGCCGAAACGGACCGGATCGCCGATCTGCACGCACTGATGCAGGCGTTCGATCCGGACGCGGTGAAGACCGCGAACATCTGGGGCTATCTCTGGGGCAAGCTGATCTATGGCGCGCTGTTGTTCGCGACGGCCCTGACCGACGATTCCATCGCCGATGTGCTGGAGGATGCGCGCGCCCGCCCGGTCCTGACGCGGCTGGGCCA
>JBGTLJ010000107.1:0-3574 GCA_041744175.1 Oceaniglobus sp.
TGGGACTTGGCGAATGCCGCCTTCTGGTCGGCATCCGCATCCCTCTGGTGCAGCGCCTTCCACTCGTCGAACGGCATTCCATAGAACGCCCGGCGCCCCGCATCCTTGTCCATCTCGATGCCGCGCGCGTTGGCGGCCTCCTGATACCAGCGGCTCAGGCAGTTGCGGCAGAAACCGGTCAGGTTCATCATGTCGATGTTCTGCACATCGGGACGTTCGGCAAGATGATCGCGCAATCGCCGAAAGGCAGCGGCTTCCAGTTCCAGTTGTGTCTGGGCGTCCATCAGGCTCTCCTGTTTTGTCTTGAAAGTCGTCAAAAGGGTGGTCATGCGCGACCGCCCAGTCAAGGCGTTCAGTTGGATCGCAAGGACGCGTGCACAATAATTCATCGTTTCATCGCAGTGCCCCGGCAGAACCACACCACGGATCGTGGCTCTGTTGTACCGCTAACATTTTTCCGCCATAACCCCGAAAAACCGCCGCCCCAGCAAAGGAAACGGCACCATGAGACGCCTTCGGAACGTCAAGATCGTCGCAACCCTCGGCCCTGCCTCGAACGATTACGACACGATCCGCGCCCTGTTCGAAGCGGGCGCGGATGTTTTTCGCCTGAACATGAGCCATGGCGATCATTCGGAAATCGCCGCGCGCCATGCCATCATCCGCAGGATCGAAAACGATCTCGGTCGCCCGATCGCGATCCTGGCCGACCTGCAGGGGCCCAAGCTGCGCGTCGGCGTCTTTGCGCGGGGCGAAGAAGAACTGAGCGTCGGGCAGGATTTCCGCCTCGATCTGGATGAGGCCAAGGGCGACGCCACCCGCGTCCGTCTTCCCCACCGCGAAATTTTCGAGGCGCTGGAACCCGGCTCCAGCCTGCTGGTCAACGACGGCAAGATCCGCCTTAAGGTCAAGGCGTGCGGCGTAGACTTCGCCGATTGCGAGGTGACGGTGGGCGGCGTGATCTCCAACCGCAAGGGCGTGAACGTGCCCGATGTCGTGCTGCCCCTCGCCGCGCTGTCGGAGAAGGACCGCAAGGATCTGGATTTCGTCTGCGATCTGGGCGTCGACTGGCTGGCGCTGTCGTTCGTGCAGCGCCCCGAGGACGTGATCGAGGCGCGCGAACTGGCCTATGGCCGCGCCGCGATCCTGTCGAAGATCGAAAAGCCATCGGCCGTGACCAATTTCGATGCGATCCTCAAGGTGTCGGACGGCATCATGGTGGCGCGCGGCGATCTTGGCGTCGAACTGCCGGTCCAGAACGTGCCGCCGATCCAGAAACGCCTTGTGCGCAAATGCCGTGCCGCGGCCAAACCGGTGATCGTGGCGACGCAGATGCTTGAATCGATGATCGATTCGCCGATGCCCACCCGCGCCGAGGTGTCGGACGTCGCTGCCGCGATCTATGAGGGTGCCGATGCGGTGATGCTGTCGGCCGAAAGCGCCGCCGGGTCGTTCCCGGTCGAGGCCGTCAGGACAATGAGCGCCGTCGCCATCGAGGTGGAAAGCGATCCGACCTACCGCGAGGTCATCGAGGCCAGCCGCGGCGGCCACAAGGAAACCGTCGCCGACGCCATCGTTTCCGCCGCCCGGGAGATTGCCGAAACCACCGAGATCAAGGCGATCTGCTGCTTTTCGCAGTCCGGCACCACCGCAAGCCTTGTGGCGCGCGAACGTCCCCGGGTGCCGATCCTGGCGATGACCCATGTGGAAGGCACGGCGCGCCGTCTCTGCCTGACGTGGGGGCTGCACTGCGTGATGACCAAATCCGTGGACCGCTTCAAGGGTGCCGTCATCGCGTCGACCCGCGCCGCCATCGCCGAAGGGTTCGCCACCCGCGAGGACCAGATCGTGATTACCGCCGGGGTTCCGTTCAACATGCCCGGCACCACCAACATCCTGCGCGTCGCGCCTTGCGACGAACGTCTGATCTATGCCGGACAGACCGAATAGGCGGTGTCGATCCACCCCGACATCGCCATCGTGTTCGCCACCGTCTGCCTGGCGCTCGCCCTGCCTGCGTTGCTGTCGGCGGTTTCGGATGCCAGCCCGCCCCGCGCGGCCGGGGTGCTTGTCGTTCTGGCAGGTGTGGCGATCTGGTGGGCGATCACCAGCCGCCCCGGCGGATATACCCTCGACGATCTTCCCGGCGCCTTCGCGCGCGTCGTTGCGATGGTGCTGAACTGACCCCTTGCCGCGCCGCCCGCCGGGCACTATGACAGCACCTCTGTCGCGCGACCGGCCCCAGTGGCATGCCGAGTCGCGCGTGAACCGAACCCAGAACGACAGGAGACGGAAATGCCAAAGATGAAGACGAAATCGAGCGCCAAGAAGCGCTTCAAGGTGACGGCGACCGGCAAGATCATGGGTGGCTATGCCGGAAAGCGGCACAACCTGATCAAGCGGAGCAACAAGTTCATCCGCGACGCGCGGGGCACCCGTGTCCTGTCCGAGCCGGATCAGAAGCTTGCCCGTTCCTACATGCCCTACGCAGGTTAAGGAGACAGTCTTATGTCACGCACCAAAGGGGGCACCGTTGCCCACGCCCGCCACAAGAAGGTCCTGAAGGCCGCCAAGGGCTATTATGGCCGCCGCTCCACCGCATTCAAGACCGCAACCCAGGCCGTCGACAAGGCCAACCAGTACGCCACCCGCGACCGCAAGAACCGCAAGCGCAACTTCCGCGCCCTGTGGATCCAGCGGATCAACGCCGCCGTGCGCGGCCACGACGAGGCGCTGACCTATTCGCGGTTCATCAACGGCCTGTCCCTCGCCGGGATCGAGGTCGACCGCAAGGTCCTCGCCGACCTTGCCGTGAACGAACCCGCGGCCTTCGGCAGCATCGTGGAAAAGGCCCAGGCCGCCCTCGTCGCCTGATCAACGCGATACACTGCCCATCAGGGCCGCCCGACCGGGCGGCCCTTTGCATGTCCTGGCCCCAAGTCGCCGCAGCATGCCCGTTCGTTTTCCCCCCGCCCCAGCAACAGCACGATCGTGTCAAGAAAGCGAGTTTGCCCAGGGCGCATCATCGGGTGCGGTCACGGGCGAAGCGCCCGATGTCGCAGGCTTGTACGCCGGGACTGGCGCCGCGCATCGCCGGTCTTGCGTTCACGCAAATCTCCACGTGACAGATCGGCAAGCAGGCGTTCGGACGCTCCGATCACATCATGACGTCCGACGGGTTCAGAAAGACCGTGCATATCACACCGACCCGTCCAGGCATGGGTCACTGTCCGCTGTGCAGGATCGGGACGAAACCGGACCGTTGACGGCGATATCTTGCATCGCGACAGGCAAACCGATAGCACCGGTCCGTTGGAAGAAAGGGCCGAAGACATGGACGACATTCGACAGAAATACATCGGCCGGATCGCGGGCGCGGCGGATGAATCCGCGCTTGAGGATGTGCGTCTGACGGCCATCGGAAAGAAGGGCGAGGTGTCGCTGAAGATGCGCGAACTCGGCCGCATGACGCCCGAGGAACGGCAGGTCGCGGGCCCGGCGCTGAACGCCCTGAAGGACGAGATCACGTCGCTCTTCGACACCCGCAAATCCAGTTTAGCCGCCGGCTTGCCGG
>JBGTLJ010000108.1:0-2527 GCA_041744175.1 Oceaniglobus sp.
GACAAGGTGTCGGGTGCGGTCGGCGATCTCGAACTTTCTGTGGGCCAGACCGTGGCGCTGGGGCGGATCCAGATCACGCTGGGCGACTGCCGCTATCCCAGCAACGATCCTCAGGGCGATGCCTATGCCTGGCTGGTGATCCGCGACGCAGGCGTGGACGTGCCGGAATTCCAGGGCTGGATGATCGCGTCCAGCCCGGCTCTGAACGCGCTGGAACATCCGCGCTATGACGTCTGGGTCATCCGCTGCAAGATCTGATCCGGCGTCGGCAGCACCCTCTCGCCCCCGAACGTTGCCTTCTGGTTGATCGCGCGGTGCAACCGGCGCAGATAGCGCGCGCGCGAAATCTCGACGGCCCCTATGCTGGCCAGATGCGGGGTCAGGAACTGGGTGTCGAACAGCCGGAATCCGCCGCTGCGCAACCTGTCGATCAGATAGGCCAAGGCAACCTTTGATGCATCGGCGCGGCGGGAAAACATCGATTCTCCGAAGAACGCCGCACCGACCGTCACGCCGTAGACCCCGCCCACCAGTTCCGCGCCGTCCCATATCTCGATGCTGTGGGCATGGCCCGCCGCGAACAGCTCGTGGCACAGCGCGACGATCGTGTCGTTGATCCAGGTTTCATCGCGCGCGGCGCAACCCTGCATCACCCCGGTGAAATCGCGATCGAACGTCACGCCGAAGCGCGCGCGCCGGATCGTGCGCCGGGTCGAGCGCGACAGGTGATAGCCGTCGAGCGGAAACACCCCGCGCCGGTCCGGATCGATCCAGTGCAGATTCGGGCTGCCACGACCGTCGGCCATGGGAAAGATGCCCCCCGCATAGCCCCGTAGCAGTTGCTCCGCACTCGGCGGGGGAAAGGACATGCCGCTTGCCACGGCTCAGCTCAGGTTGGTCTCTAGCCAGTTTTCCAGCCAGTGGATGTTGTAGCCCCCGGTCTGCACCGCCTCCTCGCGCAAGAGCGCATGGAACAGCGGCACCGTGGTATCGACCCCGTCCACGATCAGCTCGCCCAGCGCGCGCGACAGCCGCGCCAGCGCCTCGTGACGGTCGCGGCCGTGCACGATCAGCTTGCCGATCAGTGAATCGTAATAGGGCGGGATCCGATAGCCGTCATAGAGAGCCGAATCCATCCGCACGCCAAGTCCGCCGGGGGCGTGATACTGGCTGATCCTCCCGGGCGAGGGGGCGAAGTTCGGCAGCTTTTCGGCGTTGATCCGCACTTCGATGGCATGACCGGTCAGGCGCAGGGTGTCCTGATTGAATTCCATGGGCAGACCCGCCGCCACCCGGATCTGCTCGCGCACCAGATCGACGCCGAACACCGCCTCGGTGACCGGATGTTCGACCTGAAGCCTGGTGTTCATCTCGATGAAGTAGAATTCGTCATTCTCATAGAGAAACTCGATGGTGCCGGCCCCGGAATAACCGATCCTGGCCACCGCATCGGCGCAGACCTTGCCGATGCGGGCGCGCTGTTCGCGGGTGATGCTGGGCCCCGGCGCCTCTTCCAGAACCTTCTGGTGGCGGCGCTGGAGCGAACAGTCCCGCTCGCCCAGATGCACGGCGCGCCCCTTGCCGTCGCCGAACACCTGGATCTCGATATGGCGCGGCGTGGTGAGGTATTTCTCCATATAGACCTCGTCGTTGCCGAACGCGGCCTTTGATTCGGCGCGCGCTGTGCGGAACGCGGTTTCCAGATCCTTTGCGGTGCGCGCCAGTTTCATGCCGCGCCCGCCGCCCCCCGCCGTGGCCTTGACGATGACCGGATAGCCGATCTGTTCTGCCACGACCACGGCGGTGCCCAGATCCGGCACGCCGCCGTCGCTGCCGGGCACGCAAGGCACACCCAGCGCCTTCATGGTGTCCTTGGCGGTGATCTTGTCGCCCATGATGCGGATGTGCTCGGCGCTGGGGCCGATGAAGGTCAGGTGGTGATCCTCGACGATCTGCACGAAATTCGCGTTTTCCGACAGGAACCCATACCCCGGATGGATCGCCTGGGCGCCGGTGATCTCGCAGGCTGAAATGATCGCGGGCACCGACAGATAGCTCTGGGCGCCCGGCGGCGGTCCGATGCAGATGCTCTCGTCGGCCATGCGCACGTGCATCGCGTCGGAATCGGCGGTGGAATGCACCGCTACCGAAGCGATGCCCATCTCGCGGCAGGCCCGCACGACGCGCAGCGCGATCTCGCCGCGGTTGGCGATCAGGATCTTGTCGAACATGGGCTGGCGTCCTATTCGATGATCATCAGAGGGGCACCGAATTCGACGGCGGTGCCGTCCTCTATCAGGATCCGCCTGACGATGCCCGACCGGCTGGACGGAATCTGGTTCATCGTCTTCATCGCCTCGACGATAAGCAGGGTGTCGCCCTCCTGCACGGTGTCGCCGATCTTGACGAAAGCGTCGGTGCCGGGTTCCGGCGACAGGTACACTGTCCCCACCATGGGCGATGTCACCGCGCCGGGGTGGTCGGCGGGATCGTCGGTGCGCGAAGCGGAAATCGACACGGCGGCGGC
>JBGTLJ010000109.1:0-11705 GCA_041744175.1 Oceaniglobus sp.
TCGCTGACGGAGGCTATGCTGGCCCCGAACTGCGGGATGCGCTGAAAGCCTTCGGCCGCTGGACCATTCAGATCGTCAAGCGCTCCGATACCGCCGAAGGGTTTGAAATCCTGCCCCGCCGCTGGGTGATTGAACGGACCCTCGCATGGCTGGGACGATGCCGCCGCCTGTCAAAAGATTGGGAAAAATCCATCGCAAGCGCCGAGGCATGGATCCTCATTGCCCACATTCGGCGCGTCACCCGCCATCTCGCAAGAACCTGAAAGCGTTCGGTTAGTTTTGAATCAGACTATTAGGGGCTGCATCCATCACACGGATCGTGGGTCGCAATACTGTTCACACGACTGTCAGAAGATCCTGCGACACCACGGGTTCAGCGTGTCGATGAGCGGCAAGGGAAAGTGCTATGACAATGCCGCCGTCGAGACCTTCTTCAAATCCATCAAAGCAGAACTGATCTGGCGGAGACCATGGGAAACGCGGCGACAGGCTGAGATGGCCGTCCTCGAATAGATCAACGGGTTCTACAACCCGCGCCGCCGCCACTCGGCACCGGGCGGGAAAAGCCCCGTCGCCTTCGAACGGAAAGCGGCCAGAACCGGCACGCGGGGCGGCACGAAAACGGAACAGGTCCGAAAGGGTCTGGAGCCTATGGACGTTTTCCGGGAGCAGGCGTAATTCCTCGTGCATGATCCAATCGGGTGTCGCCGGGTTTGGCCTTGCGCTTTCTCTGATCCTTGCCATCGGGGCACAGAATGCTTTCGTGCTGCGGGTCGGGTTGCGTCGTGTCCACGTGTTTGCGGTATGTCTGACCTGCGCGGTGAGCGACGCGTTGCTGATCGTGGCAGGGGTGGCCGGTTTTGGCTGGCTGGCAACGGAAGTGCCGCAGATTGCACGGTTTACGCGCTGGGCGGACGCGGCCTTCCTGTTCGTATACGGTGCATGGGCGTTCCGGGCCGCCTGGCGCGGCGGCGGACATCTGGATGGGGCCGATCGCCCGATCGGAAGCCTTGGCGCAACTCTGGGAACGTGCATGGCTCTGACGTGGCTGAACCCGCATGTCTACCTCGACACCGTGGTTCTGCTGGGCACAGTCGCAGCGCAGTGGGACGCGTGGCCCTTCGCCCTCGGAGCGGTTGGCGCGTCGTTCCTGTTCTTCTTTTCACTGGGATACGGGGCGGCATTGCTTGCACCGATGTTTTCGCGTCCCCGCGCCTGGCAAATGCTCGATGTCGGGATCGGCTGCGTGATGTGGGCGCTTGCGATCGGACTGCTGGCATCATGATTTGGCGGATGCCGGTGACGGGACCTTTGGCGGGCGTGGCGTGGATGGTGGTGACGGGCGCGCTGTTCGTCGGGGTGACGGCCATTGTCAAACATCTGGGTGGGCGGATACCGGCGGCAGAGTCGGCATTCCTGCGCTACGCCCTTGGCCTTGTGCTTCTGTTGCCCGCCCTGGCAGCGCTGCGCGCGGCGCGGCTGGATCGCCGGGCGCTTGGATTGTTCGGGCTGCGCGGCCTTGTCCATGCCCTTGGGGTGATCTTGTGGTTCTATGCAATGACGCGGATCCCGATCGCAGAGGTGACGGCGATGAATTACCTCTCGCCCGTCTACGTGACGCTAGGGGCCGCATTGTTTCTGGGAGAGCGTCTGGCACTGCGGCGGATCGCGGCGGTGGTGGCGGCGCTTTGCGGCGCGTTGATCGTCCTGCGCCCCGGGGTTCGGGAACTCGATCCCGGTCATCTTGCCATGCTGGCGACGGCAGTTCTGTTTTCGGTGTCTTATCTTGTCGCCAAGGTCATGGCCGACGAACATCCGCCCTCGGTGGTGGTGGCGATGCTGTCGGTCATCGTGACCGTATGCCTGTTGCCTTTTGCCGCTGCCAACTGGGTGACGCCGACCGGGATGGAACTGGCTTGGCTGTCGTTGGTGGCGGTCCTGGCCACGACCGGGCATCTGACGATGACGCTGGCCTTTCGGGCGGCGCCCGTCACCGTGACCCAGCCAGTGACCTTTCTGCAATTGGTCTGGGCTTCGCTTCTGGGGTTTTTCGTCTTTGGCGAGGGGCTGGATTTCTGGGTGATACTCGGCGGAACGGTGATCCTGTCGTCGGTGA
This sequence comes from Oceaniglobus sp., assembly GCA_041744175.1. GTDB lineage: Bacteria > Pseudomonadota > Alphaproteobacteria > Rhodobacterales > Rhodobacteraceae > Oceaniglobus. The sequence goes on from JBGTLJ010000109.1 coordinate 2,117, forward strand.
CCTTCATCACCTGGCGCGAGGCGATGGTACGGCGCCGGGTGACACCCGCGAGCTTCGAGTCAAAGCTTTAGCGACGCGTGTCCAGAAGACCTGCGAGAACGGTGTCCCGGGTGATTTCCCCCAGAATCCGGCCGTTTTCCGCAACCGCGATGGCATGGCCGCTGCCGCGCACCCTTTCCATCACGTCGCGGATTGGGGTTTCCGGGGCGACGGGATCTTCCGGGTCGGCGGTTCGCACGGGGCGCATCACATCGCGCGCAGTGAGCACGCCCAGCGGGTTCATGTGTGCGACGAAATCGGCAACGTAATCGTTTACCGGGCTCTGAAATATGTCCCGCGGGGTGCCATGCTGGACGATGCGCCCGCCTTCCATGATCGCGATGCGGTTGCCGATCTTGAACGCCTCATCCAGATCGTGGGACACGAAGACGATGGTGCGGTTCAGCTTCTGCTGCAGATCCAGCAATTCGTCCTGCAACCGCGCGCGGATGAGTGGATCGAGTGCGCTGAAGGGTTCGTCCATCAGCAGGACAGGTGCGTCGGTGGCAAAGGCGCGCGCAAGGCCGACACGTTGCTGCATCCCGCCTGACAGGTCTCCGACCTTGCGGTCCGCCCAATCGGCAAGGCCCACGAGACCGAGTTGTTCGGTCACCTTGGCATCGCGGTCGTTTTTTGACATTCCGCCAAATTCGAGCCCCAGCCCCACGTTGTCGGCCACGCTGCGCCAGGGCAAAAGCCCGAACTGCTGAAACACCATCGATACGCATTCGCGTCGCACGCGGCGCAGATCGGCAGGGCGTGCATCGGTGACGTTGCAGGACCATTTGCCGTCATGAATGGTGACACTGCCGCGCACCACGGGGTTCAGCCCGTTGACCGCCCGCAGCAACGTCGATTTTCCCGACCCCGACAGACCCATGAGCACCAGGATTTCACCCTGTGCAACGTCGAGCGAGCAGTCGTGCACCCCGAGGATCTGCCCGGTTTCGGCCTGGATCTGCGCGCGGTCCTGCCCGGCATCCATCAGCGGCAGCGCGGTTTCAGGCGTGGTGCCGAAGACGATGGAGACGTTGTCGAAGGTGACGGCGGGGGTCATGGTAATGGACTCTCGCTGAGATGGGTGTCGGGCACCCAGCCTTGCCGCCCATCCGCCGCACGGCATAGCGTCCAGCCATGGGTGCGGTTCAGGAGGCTGAGGGCTTCATCCGCCGCACAGGTCAGTTCGGTGGCGTCAAAGGTAATGGTCGCGAGATTGGCTTCGACCGCCGTGTCGGGGATCCAGCCCTCGCGATGGTCGGGCGCAATCGCCCATAGCCAGAGGTGACCGTTCCAGAGGTCCTGGCGTCCGGTCAGAGTGACAGGATCGCGAGCGGTCAGGCTGATCGGGTCGGGATAGGTTGCGGTCCACGGCGTGACGACCGTGAGATTTCGTGTTTCCTGAATCTGCGAGGTCTGACGCGGTTCCTGTGCGGGCGATCTTGCGGTTCCGTTCATGAGCGCGCGCGGGAAACGTGTGTCGGGATTCTGCAGGGTTTCGCCCGGGGGAACCCCGGGTATTCCCCGACCGCCCATACGGGCGTGGGATAGGCCCCTACCCTCGGCCGGGTGATGCCCTTCGTGAATGGCAATGACCGATGCGCGTTTCTCATTTGTTACTGACCTCAAACCGCAGCACCCCCGCCACCCCATCACCGCCCGTATCGCTGGGATGGTTCACGCCGTCGTTGACGATTACCTCGGCCAACAGCGGCGTGTGGCCGTCCAGACAGGCCAAGTTTACGCCGATCTCGTCCGGGTTCGACCGGCGGCGATGGTGGGTGTAGATTCCGCAGGTGGCGCAGAAATAGTGTTCGGCGATGCGGGTATTGAACCGGTAGAGCGTCAGGTTGTCGGCCCCTGCGGTATAGTCGATCCCGGCCAGCGGTGCCGATACCGCCACGGCACCCCGGCGCAGGCAGAGCGAACAGTCGCAGCGCCGCGCGGTCGCGATCCCGTCGCTCAGTCGCACGGTGAACTGCACGGTGCCGCAGTGGCACGTCCCCGACACCACGTTCATTTCTCGCGCATGCGCAGCGCGCGGTCCAGCATGATCGCCACCACCACGATCACGAATCCCGACTCGAACCCCAGGGCCGTGTTCACTTGGTTGAGCGCCCGCACCACCGGAACGCCCAGCCCGTCTGCGCCGACCAGCGCGGCGATCACCACCATCGACAGCGACAACATGATCGTCTGGTTCAGTCCCGCCATGATCTGCGGCACAGCGAAGGGCAATTCGACCTTCCAGAGCACCTGGCGCGGGGTGGCACCAAAGGCCTGCGCTGCCTCAAGCAGGGGTCTGGGGGTGGTCGAGACCCCGAGGTATGTCAGCCGGATCGGCGCGGGCAGAACGAAAATCACCGACGCGATCAGCCCGGGCACCATGCCGATGCCAAAGAACACTATCGCCGGGATCAGATAGACGAACGTGGGCAGGGTCTGCATCAGGTCCAGCACCGGACGCATGGCGGCATAAAGGCGCGGTCGATGGGCGGCGGCAATTCCGATCGGCACGCCGACCCCCATGCAGATGATACAGGCAGAAAGGACCAGTGTCAGGGATTCCGTCGTCTCTTCCCAATATCCCTGGTTAAGGACGAACAGGAATCCCAGGCAGACCCCCACGCACACCTTCCAGTTGCGTTGCAGCGCCCATGTCAGAGCCACGAAGGCCGCGATCACGATCAGCGGATGGGGCGTCTGGAACACCCAGAGGATGGCACCGATCACCGCCTCCATCCCATCCGACACTCCATCGAAGAACCAGGCGCCATTGGCCTGCAGCCAGTCAAACAGGATGCGCGCGGTTTCACCCACCGGGATCTTGAAATCGGTCAGCCAGTTCATCCGGTTCGGCGCGCCCCCTTACTCGGCGAAACGTATCGTCACCATGGCCTTTGGGGTGACGATTGGAAAGGGCGGATGAAGAGCCCCGTCACGCGCTGCCCGTGACGGATGACGCGGGGAACGACCGAAGCAGAAATGTCGGCTAGGTGCGCCTAGCCCTTGCGCAGTATCCGGTTGCCCAGCAGCTCGGCGATCTGAACGGCATTCAGAGCCGCACCCTTGCGCAGGTTGTCGGACACGCACCAAATGTTCAGCCCGTTGTCGATGGTGCTGTCCTGCCGGATGCGGGAAATGTACGTGGCAAATTCACCGACGCATTCGATGGGGGTGATGTAGCCGCCGTCTTCACGCTTGTCGACGACCATGATGCCAGGCGCTTCGCGCAGAATGTCGCGTGCTTCATCTTCGTCGAGGAAATCGTGAAACTCGACGTTGATCGCTTCGGAGTGGCCGACGAAAACCGGCACGCGCACGCAGGTGGCCGTGACCCTAATCTTGGGATCGAGGATCTTTTTCGTTTCGGCAACCATCTTCCATTCCTCCCTGGTCTCGCCAGAATCGAGAAAGCTGTCGATGTGGGGGATCACGTTGAAGGCAATCTGCTTGGTGAACGTCCGGGCAGGTTTGTCGTCGGTGGGATTGTAGATGCTCTTGGTCTGATCCCAGAGTTCATCGATGCCATTCTTGCCGGCGCCGCTGACGGACTGATAGGTGCTCACGACAACCCTTTTGATGCGGGCGCGGTCGTGCAGCGGCTTCAGCGCCACGACCATCTGTGCCGTCGAGCAATTGGGATTGGCGACGATGTTCTTGTTCCTGCAGTCGAAAATAGCATCCGGGTTGACCTCGGGCACGATCAGCGGAACCTTGGGGTCGTACCGGTAGAGCGAGGAGTTGTCGACGACCATGCAACCGACTTTCGCGGCCCGGGGCGCATAGATTTTCGTCGCATCCGACCCTATGGCAAACAGCGCGATGTCCGTTCCGGCAAAATCGAACGTATCCAGATCGCGGGTCTTCAGGGTTCTGTCGCCAAAGCTGACCTCGGTGCCGAGCGATTTTCGGCTCGCCAGCGCGACGATCTCGTCCACTGGAAACTCGCGTTCGGCCAGGATATTCAGCATTTCGCGGCCCACGTTGCCCGTGGCGCCCACGACGACGATTTTATAACCCATCCCGGGGGACTCCTTGAGGTCGGATGAATTGGCCTGATAGCGCAAGCGCGGATGCAGTGAAAGGGCGATGCCATCGCCGTCTGTCAAGCACCCAATGTGCTGTCATTTGAATGATAGATTCTTCATTGTCGCGGCTCTGGCACCGATGAGCGTGTTGCGATGCACGGTTGGCGGGATTATGAGATTCGAAAAAGGACCAATCCATGACGAACACACTGTATCAGAACGATTTGCCCGACGGGCTGGACCTCGGTCCCGTGGTGGCCATCGATTGCGAGACGATGGGTCTCAACCCCCACCGCGACCGGTTGTGCCTCGTCCAGATGTCATCGGGAGACGGTACGGCGCATCTGGTCCAGATCGAACCGGGACAGGATGCGGCACCCAACCTTTGCAGAATGCTTGCCAACCCGGCGGTCCTGAAGCTGTTCCACTTCGGCCGCTTCGACATTGCGGCCTTGCTGAATGCCTTCGGGGTGCTTGCTGCCCCCGTCTATTGCACCAAGATCGCCAGCAAGCTCGTGCGGACCTACACGGATCGGCATGGATTGAAATACCTGCTGCAGGAAATGCTGGACGTCGACATTTCGAAATACCAGCAACAGAGCGATTGGGGGGCGAGCGACCTGAGTGCCGCACAACTGGACTACGCCGCATCCGATGTTCGGCATCTGCACGAACTCCGCACTGTACTGGACAAGCGTCTCGCACGAGAGGAACGCACGGCAATCGCTCGGGCCTGCTTTGATTTTCTGCCCATGAGGGCACGCCTCGATCTTCAGGGCTGGCCGGAAATCGACATCTTCGCGCATTGAGTCCCGTCGCGCCCCGAATTCTTTCCGGTTCGAGAAATCTTTCAGGCTGCTCGTCGGGTCGTCACTGGGACAGGGATTTCAGTTCGTTGGGCAATGAGCCTTTCGCGAAGCCGATATCATATCTACGTTGCTTGGATGGTCTCTCAGGATATTGCCCTTGCCCCGCTATGACAACAGCTATTCGAAATTGGTTGCATGGCTCAAGATCGTCTTGCCCCTGATCGCACTGGCCATACTTTCGACCCTCTTTCTGGTGTCGCAAAGGACCGATCCGGATCGCGCAATCCCGTATTCCGATATCGAGGTCGCGGCGATCCTGCGCGAACAACGGATCGAAAGACCCGACTACGCAGGGGTCGCGGGCGATGGCACGGCGATAACGGTGGCTGCGGACAGCGTCCGCCCGGAAACACCGGAACGCGCGCGTGCCGAAGGTCTGCGCGCACGGCTTGAAACGCCTGACGGAGGTATCCTCGATCTTCTGGCGGGCGCGGGGCTGATCGACACTGCCGCACGGCGCGTGGACATGTCGAGCGGGGTCAGAATCACAACATCCAGCGGATATGTTATCGACACCGAAAGCGTTTCGTCTGCCCTGGACGCCGCCGACCTGCGCGCCACCGGCAAGATTGCCGCATCCGGACCGCTCGGAACTTTCACCGCCGGTGAAATGATGCTGCGGGCAGGAGCAACCGAGGCAGGGGATGGGAACGGGCAAAGTTACGTTCTTGTTTTCAAATCGGGCGTCCGGCTGCTATATCGCCCACAGACTGTCGAGGGAGACTTGCAGTGATACGGTTCGCGATTTTGACGGTATCCATGCTTCTGGTGGTGGGTGAGGCATTGGCGCAAGGCACCAGCATCGCCTTCGGTGGCTTGCAACACGACACGTCGCTTCCCGTAGAAGTCGCATCCGATCAGTTGCAGATCGACCAGGCCGACGGGACGGCAGATTTTACCGGCAATGTTCTGATCACCCAGGGCGAGATGCGCCTTAGCGCTGGTGCGGTGCGCGTGGTCTATGTTCAGGGTGCCGATGGCCGGATTTCTGAAATGCGGGCGACGGGTGGCGTCACCCTGGTGAACGGCGCAGAGGCGGCCGAAGCGCGCGAAGCCGTTTATTCCATCGACAAGGGCAGCGTGGTGATGACCGGCGATGTGATCCTGACCCAAGGTCAGAATGCCTTGTCTTCCAACAGCCTGTCCATCGATCTGAACAATGGCACCGGAACCCTTGAGGGCCGCGTGAGGACCGTTTTTCAGACGGACGGAAACTGATGACGCCGCCGGCCCGCCTGAGTGTCGCTACGACCGCGACGGGGCTTCAGATCCGCAATCTGCGCAAGAGCTATCGCAAGCGCCCGGTGATCCGCGATGTGACACTGGACCTTGGCCGCGGCGAAGCGGTGGCACTTCTTGGGCCGAACGGATCGGGCAAGACCACCTGTTTTTATTGCATTGCCGGATTGGTCCAGCCGGAAGGCGGACAGGTCATCATCAACGGACGCGACGTTACGACATTGCCGATGTACCGCCGCGCCAGATTGGGCATAGGTTATCTGCCGCAGGAAATGTCGATCTTCCGCGGCATGAACGTCGAGGACAATATCCTTTCCATCCTTGAGATCAGCATTCCGAACCGGTCCCAGCGGCGTGAGAGGCTGGAGGCGCTGCTGAGTGAATTCTCCATCAGCCATCTGCGCCGAACCCCCGCCCTCGCCCTGTCGGGCGGCGAGCGTCGGCGCGCCGAAATCGCCCGCTGCCTGGCAGCCGATCCAGCCTATGTGCTGCTTGACGAACCGTTTGCCGGAGTGGACCCGATCGCGGTCGCCGAAATCCGGGGACTGGTGGCTGCCCTTAAAACACGCGGTATCGGAGTTCTGATCACAGACCACAATGTGCGTGAAACCCTCGGGATCGTCGATCGCGCCTATATTCTGCACGATGGCCACGTTCTGATGAGCGGCAGCGCCGACGAGGTGGTGCGCGACAAGAACGTGCAGCGCGTCTACCTTGGCCAGGGTTTCAGATTGTCGTAATTCGAAAACGCCGCGTCCCATTCTTGCTGTTGACAGGCCCTTGGATAAAGGCGCCAGATAGAGGCAATGACAAGGTCGGTTTGCCCGCAGCCCGGATTTGCGATGTCCCTCGCCTCTGGATTCGCGGATCAGGATGTCACTCGGCCGGGGCGATGGATGTGCTTTGCAATGCCCCGGTCGTCCCACCCCCGAACCCCAGGAGAGATGATGCAGTACCAGATCAGCGGAAAGCAAATTGATATCGGCGAAGCTCTGCAAAGCCATGTCAAGACCGAAGTCGATGGTATGATCGCAAAGTACCCGGGTCGGCCGACCGATGCTCTGATCATATTCAGCAAGGATGCCCACGAATTCGTCTGTGAATCCGTCGTTCATCTGTCAACCGGTCTTACGGTGCAGGCGCGGGGCCGGGCGAGCGAGATCTATGCCGCGTTCGACAGCGCCGCAGAAAAGATGGACAAGCAGCTGCGCCGCTACAAGAGGCGTCTTAAGGACCACCACAAGGATCGCGCGGAACCGGTTGAACTCTCCGGTGCGTCCTCGTATATCCTCGCCGCGAACCTCGCCGACGATGCCGAAGAGCCCGACAGCCTGGCTCCGATGATCATCGCCGAGATACGGACGAAGATACCGCAGCTTTCCGTTGGCGAAGCTGTGATGCAGATGGAGCTGGCGGGCGCACCCGTACTGGTGTTCCGCAACGACAAGCAAGATGTGGGATTCAACGTCGTCTACCGCCGCGAAGACGGCAACATCGGTTGGATCGACCCGAACACCGTAAGTTAACTGGCGTTGCAGTGCGGCTGCGACCGGTCCGAACGCAGGAATACATGCAGCTTTCCAAGATTCTCAGCCCACAGGCGGTTCGGGTCGTCGGAACGATGTCCAGCAAGAAGCGCCTTTTCCAGGAACTCGGCGAACTTGCCCACGCGGTGCATGGCTTGCCCGTTGCGGGTGCGATCGAGGCATTGATGGAACGTGAGACACTCGGACCGACCGCCGTGGGCAACGGTATCGCATTGCCGCATGCACGGCTGGACGATGCAAAGACCGTCTGTGGCGTATTCCTGCGCATCGAAACGGCAATGGACTTTTCCTCGTCCGATCTCAAGCCGGTGGATCTGGTGTTTGCCCTCTTTGCGCCTTCCAGTTCGGGGGTCGAACACCTGAAGGCCTTGGCGCTGGTATCGCGCACCCTGCGCGACCGCGATCTTTGCATCAAACTGCGCGCAAACGAGGATCCTGCCGTGCTTCATGCCATGCTGACGGACATCGGCGATCGCAAGGCGGCGTGACGCAGGACCACGCGCCAGACCGACAAGGATGGCGAACCCGATTTTCCAGGACATTTTCCTGCGGATCGATTCTTCGCAGCACCGCACCTGCGGTTGTAGCGAGGGCACTTTTGACCGGCGGTCGAAGAGCACGATGCCATGCCATACCGGCTTGGCCAGCGGGGCTCCGACTGCAAGAAGTCGCAAACGGGCACCGACGTGACGCCTGTCTCTCATACACCGGCGCCTGGAATCATGGGTCGGGATAGGCGGGTCTGCGCGGTTTGGGCAATGGCCATTGGCGTGCGGTTTTCGGTCTGGCTGAGCGCCGATGGCCATTGCGATTCCAATGAGGCTGCGTAGGCGGCCGGGGTCATGCATCCGGGCTTCGAGTGCGGCCGTGCGGCGTTGAAGTCGGTGCGCCAGGCGGCGATGAGGGCACGCGCGTGGCTCATCGAGACGAACAGGTGCCCTTTCAGGCGTTCGTCACGCATCCGACCCTGGAAGCTTTCGGCGAACGCGTTCCGGGCAGGCCTTGCGGGCGCGATATGAAGCCTGTCGAGATCCAGCATTTGAGTGAGTTTCGGGACGGCCAGAGAGGTGAGCTCCGTGCCGTTGTCGCTGACGATGCCCCCGGTCGAGCGTGCCTGTCGATGATGGCCCGCACTTGCCGAACCACCCGTTTGCCCGAAACCGAGATGTCCGGGATCGCCGCCAGGCATTCCCTCGTCGCATTGCCGATGATGTTCGGCACCCGGAACCGCCGCCCATTGGCAAGCCGGTCGTGAACAAGGTCGACGACCCGCGGCTGTTCGGGCGGGTCGTCAGCGGGATCGGTGTGCGTGCCACCGCGATCCGGCGGGGGGGATTTGCGTCGCAGGACCGTCGGATTTTCCTCGCGGCAGAGCGGCCGTGTCTTCCTGCGGTCTGCGACATGGCCGTCCCGGCGCGGCAGGACATGCAGGCGACGGTATCCGAACCGTCGCCGCTGATCCGCCAACCTGCGCAGCCGCGCCCGCGATATGGCATCACCGGGCCGTGTGCTGCGACAGCGGACGGAACTGCGATCCACGGCAGTCATGCTGCACGCCCGCCGTTCGCCCGTCTGCCACGGGCGCCGCCACTTGCTTGACAAGAAATCCTTGAACCCCGCGCCGTCGGGCACGGCATCGGCGCACAGTCGTTTGAGCCTTGCGTTCCCGTCCACAGGCACCCTCCGCGCATCCGACACGTTCATGCCCCCTGGCCTTCCAGGCAGAAAGCCGAAGGAGACATCCCGTACCGCCGCTAGAAACCGGCCACTGCCGCGTCGGCACCGCTCTCTCGCGGCATGCCGACAATCCGATCATTCCTGAACCCGATCCGCTTCATGTCCAGTCCCCGTGCCTCAGTCCGGATTC
>JBGTLJ010000110.1:0-2180 GCA_041744175.1 Oceaniglobus sp.
CACGGCGCAGGTCGCGGGCGGCGTGCCAGCCATGTGCGACGGCGTCACCCAGGGCCAGGTCGGCATGGAACTGTCGCTGTTCAGCCGGGACGTCATCGCGCTGGCCGCCGCCGTGTCGCTGTCGCACAACACCTATGACGCCGCCGTCTACCTTGGCGTGTGCGACAAGATCGTGCCGGGGCTGGTGATCGCCGCGGCGACCTTTGGCTATATCCCCGGAATATTCCTGCCTGCCGGGCCGATGGTCAGCGGCCTGCCGAACGACGAAAAAGCGAAGGTCCGGCAGAAATTCGCGGCAGGAGAACTGGATCGCGCAGCCCTGATGCAGGCAGAAATGGCGTCCTATCACGGCCCCGGCACCTGCACTTTCTACGGCACCGCGAACTCCAACCAGATGCTGATGGAATTCATGGGGCTGCACCTGCCGGGCGCATCCTTCGTCAATCCCGGCACGCCCTTGCGCGACGCTCTGACCGATGCCGGTGCGCGGCGGGCTCTGGAAATCACCGCCCTTGGCAACGATTATCGTCCGGTGTCCGACATCCTGGACGAAAAGGCGATCGTCAACGGCATCGTCGGGCTGATGGCCACCGGGGGGTCCACCAACCTCATCATCCATCTGCCCGCCATGGCCCGCGCCGCGGGCGTCCTGATCGACACCTCGGATTTCGCCGAAATCTCCGAAGCGGTGCCGCTGATGGCCAAGGTCTATCCCAACGGGCTGGCCGACGTGAACCATTTTCACGCGGCGGGGGGGCTTGGCTACATGATCGGCGACATGCTCGACCAAGGGCTATTGCATCCCGACACGAAAACCGTCGCGGGCGATGGATTGGATCTCTACAGCAGGGAACCGCGGCTTGACGGCGATACCCTTACGTGGGTCGCGGGCGCCGGAACCTCGCACAATGACAGGATCCTGCGATCCTCCGGCAATCCGTTCCAGGCGACAGGAGGGCTCAAGGACCTGAACGGCAATCTCGGACGTGGCGTCATGAAGGTGTCGGCCGTGGCTCCGGAACGTCACGTGATCGAGGCCCCGTGCCGGATTTTCCATGACCAGCGCGATGTCAAACAGGCTTTTCAGCGCGGTGAGTTCACCGAAGACACGGTTGTCGTTGTCCGGTTCCAGGGTCCGCGCGCAAACGGGATGCCGGAATTGCACTCGCTCACCCCCACCCTGGCCGTTCTGCAGGACAGGGGGTTGAAAGTTGCGCTCGTGACCGACGGGCGGATGTCGGGTGCTTCGGGAAAGGTCCCGTCCGCGATCCACGTCTCGCCCGAAGCGGCGCTGGGTGGCCCGCTGTCGCGGCTGCGCGACGGCGATGTGGTGCGGGTCGATGGCGACAGGGGCACTCTTGACGTGCTGAACGTCGATCTCGATTCGCGCGATCCTGTCACCGCCGATCTGTCCGAAAACGGCCACGGGGTCGGCCGCGAACTTTTCGAGGTGTTTCGCCAGAACGTGGGTCTCGCCAGCGACGGGGCCGGCGTGGTGGTCTAGATTCGACCAGAGCTTCTTTTTCGTCCCAAATACTCCCGCCGGAGGCATCCGACACTGCCGCCCGCACCCCAGCCGAGGATCGTCCCATGACCCCTGAAGCCGCTTCCGCAAAAGCCGCCGACATCTGCCGGCTGGCCCCCGTCATCCCGGTCCTGGTGATCGACGACGCGGCGTTTGCCTTCGATCTGGCGACCGCGCTGGTCAGGGGCGGTCTGCCGGCATTGGAGGTGACGCTGCGCACGCCTGCCGCGTTGGACGCGATCCGCGAAATGTCACGGGTCGGGGGCGGTGTGGTCGGCGCGGGCACCTTGCTGACCCCTGCCGATGTCCAGGCGGCGCTGGATGCGGGGGCGACATTCGGCGTTTCGCCCGGTGCGACCGACCGACTGCTCTCGGCCTGCGAAGAGGCAGGTCTGCCTCTGCTGCCCGGCTCCGCGACCGCGTCCGAGGCGATGATCCTGCTCGAACGGGGCTATACGACGCAAAAGTTCTTTCCCGCCGAAGCCAGTGGCGGTGTCGGCGCTCTCAGATCCATCGGCGCGCCGATCCCGCAGGTCAGCTTCTGCCCCACGGGCGGCATCGGCCTGAGGAATGCCCCTGATTACCTGGCGCTGTCCAATACGCTTTGTGTCGGGGGCAGTTGGGTCGCTCCGAAGGACAAGGTGGCGGCGGGCGA
>JBGTLJ010000111.1:0-1763 GCA_041744175.1 Oceaniglobus sp.
GGCACCGGCGGTGCGGCGGGCGGCACGCTGACCTTCATGGTCGGCGGCCCCGACGCGGCCTTCGCCACCTGCCACCCGCTGTTCGACGTGATGGGACAGAAGGCCGTGCAGTGCGGCGGCCCGGGCATGGGGCAGGCGGCCAAGATCTGCAACAACATGATCCTCGGCGTCACCATGATCGCGACGTGCGAGGCGTTCGCGCTGGCCGACAAGCTGGGGCTCGACCGTGCGGCGATGTTCGACGTTGTCAGCACCTCGTCGGGGTCGTCCTGGTCGATGAACACGTACTGCCCAGCCCCGGGCATCGGCCCGAAATCGCCTGCAGACAGCGGCTATGCGCCGGGCTTTGCGGCCGACCTGATGCTGAAGGACCTGCGCCTCTCTCAACAGGCCGCCGAAGCGGCGGACGCCGACACGCCAATGGGTCTGGCGGCGCGCGATCTCTACGCGCGGTTCGTCGAGGAAGAGGATGGCGCGGGGCGCGATTTTTCGGCGATGCTGCCCCGGTTCGTCTCCCGGCGGCGGGGCGGCTGAACCGGAGTGGAGTTATGAACCTGCGGCGTCATCAGACAACCATCGGGGCGAACGCGCCCTTTTCAGCTTCTCCTACGCAGGTCCGGCCGCCGGAAAGCGGCATAGGAACACCCCGCCGCCCCAATGGGACCGGCGGGGTTAGATCCGTCACATCCGCGATGCGACGTTTTCCCAGTTGACCAGTTTGTCGAGAAAGTTGGTCAGGTAGGCAGGCCGCTTGTTTCGGAAATCGATATAGTAGGAATGCTCCCACACGTCGCAGCCCAATAGCGTGGTCTGCCCGAAGCACAGGGGGTTCACGCCGTTTTCGGTCTTGGTGACCTTCAGCCCGCCGTCCTTGTCCTTGACCAGCCAGGCCCAGCCGCTGCCGAACTGCCCGGCACCTGCGGCGCTGAATTCTTCCTTGAACTTGTCCACCGATCCAAAGCTGTCGGTGATCGCGCTCTCCACCTCCGACGGCATCCTGGATTCACCGGGAGTCAGCATTTCCCAGAACTGGTTGTGGTTCCACAACTGGCTGATGTTGTTGAAAATTCCGCTCTGTGCGACGGCACCGGACTGATAGGTGCCGGTGATGATGTCCTCAAGCGACTTGCCGTCCCACTCGGTCCCCGAAATCAGCTTGTTGCCGTTGTCGACATAGGCCTTGTGGTGCAGGTCGTGGTGATATTCCAGCGTCTCGCGGCTCATGCCGTTGTCGGAAAGTTCGTCGTGCGCATAGGGAAGATCGGGAAGTTCGAAAGCCATTTCATGCCCTTTCAGTGAACGTTGCGTCTGTCCTTCGACCTACCTGTGGCCAGATCACGCAGAGGTCAAGGGGGAGTCGTCCCGCCGACCGGTCGGCATTGAATTGCGCAGGCCACATCGGTTCCCCCAGTGGTTTTGCCGCGCGCCGCCCAACGCCCGACACGACATGGCACACCGCCGACCCGTTCGCGACCGGGCACCGACAGATCGCTCCACGACCCCGGATCGTGCAAACCTTTAATCCAATTCAGACACTTGCCGCTGATCGGCGGCGGCAGGGTCGGACCGCTGTCGCGCAGATCGAGGCCTGCGTCGGAAAATCGCATTGCGCCTTGCCTGCCAGACATGGCCAAGGCTCAGCCATCCCGGGGGAACAGCGCGATCTCGCCACCCGGCCGCGCCGACACCGACAGCAGATCGAACATGTATTGGGCCACGGACCGGAAACAGACGATCTGTGCGGTCGTGGCATCGTCCAGCCA
>JBGTLJ010000112.1:0-2466 GCA_041744175.1 Oceaniglobus sp.
TCCTCGATCCGGCTGCGCCACGCCCGGCGCAAGGCCGGATCCTCGACCCGGCTCATGAAGGCGGCATCCTTCATCGGTATCCGGCTTTGGTAATAGAACCGGTTCACGACCCAGGCCCGCACCTGATCCGGGGTGCAGCCGCCCGAATGCAACAGATGGTGGAACGGATGCCGATCGTGATACCGTCCCGCGCCGATCCGGCGCAGCCGCGCCTCGAATTCCTTGGCCGAAGCCGCCGGTTCCATGGTCACAATGCGATCTCCATTCCATCCTGCGCGATGGTCCAGCCAGCGGCCTCTGCCGTCGCGCGTTCGTCAGATCCGGGCCGCAGCACCGGGTTTGTGTTGTTCATGTGCACATAGACCTTGCGCGCTGCCCGGACACCGTCGAATGCGGCCATGGATCCGTCCGGCCCGGACATCGACATGTGCCCCATCCGCCGTCCGGTCTTTTGACTGAGCCCCGCCGTCACCATCTCGTCGTCGCGCCAGAGCGTGCCGTCGAACATCACCATGTCGGCGCCGTCCAGCCGCGCCTTCAGGTCATCGCGCATTGTTGCGCACCCGGGGATGTGGAACACGTCGCGACCGGCGCCGCGCAGATGCACGCCCACGGTCTGCTCTCCCATAAGATCGGTCTGCACGTCGTCGCCTTCCAGGTACAGCGGCACCTTGCCCGGCACCGCGAACAGCGTCGCCTCAAGATCCGGGGCAAGCTCGAACGGACGATCCAGTTCGATCGCCCGGCGCGCAACCAGATCGGGCTTCAGCGCCGCAAAGATCGGATTGTCGGCAATCACGCCGTGAATGTCCTTCGTCGCGAATATCGTGAACGGCTGTTGTTCGCGCAACGTCAAGAGACCGGCCACATGGTCGATGTCGCCGTTGCTCAGCAGCACCGATCGCAACGGAACGTCCCGCAGACCGGTCGGGTGCAGGGCAGGCGTGCGCGCCATCTGGTCGCGGATATCGGGTGAGGCGTTGAGGATTGCCCAGTCCCTGCCGTTCGCGCTCACCGCTACCGAAGACTGGGACTGCGGCGGGATCTCGCCACGACGCGCGGCTTCGCAATTGGAACAGCCGCAGTTCCATTGGGGCAGCCCGCCACCGGCGGCCGCCCCAAGGATACAGACGCGGAACACCTCGCGGTCCTCCGCGCCGGTCTGTTTCAGAACAGGTCTTCGTCGTGGCGCTCTTCGCCCTCGGGGCCGTACATGTTGATTTCCATGCCGCACTCGATTTCGCGGATCATTGGTTTGGTCCAAGCCATTTGTCGTCCTCCAGCTGGTTTGCACGCCTAACATGGGGTGTGTGTCCGATTCCGTCAAACCTTATGTTCTAAGAGCAAAATAAGAACGCACTTCCCGGCGCTATTCCGTCGTCACCGGTTCCAGAACGAATCCGCGGTTGCGGATGGTGCGGATCTTGAACCCGAAATCCGAAGACGGTGCCAGCTTGCGGCGCAGATAGCCGATATAGACATCCACCACGTTTTCCGACCCGGTCCCCTCGCGCGCCCAGAGCGCGTCGAATATCTCGCCCCGCGACAGGACCGTGCCGCGCCGTGCGTGCAGCATCCCCAGCAAGGCGAATTCCCGTTCGCTCAGCGGCTCCGCCCTCTGTCGGCTCCGCACCGTCCGGGTGCCGGTTTCGAGGATGCAGACCTCCGGCGCGGCCGCGCGGTGGCGCTGGACCTGCAACCGCGCCACCAGTTCGTCGAAGGCAAAGGGCTTGACGATATAGTCGTCCGCACCGGCACGCAGACCGGCGGCACGGTCCTCGACCTCGGCCAGCGCCGACAGCATCAGGATCGGCGTTACATGCCCTTCCTTGCGCAACCTCTCGACGAGGGCGATCCCGCTGTCGGGCCCGATCATCACGTCGATGATCGCCGCCTCCACCCCGCCTTCGGCGAACCGGGCCTCGGCCCCTGCCGCGGTGCTTTCGATACGCGCAGTAAGGCCGTGCATCGCCAGCCCCCGGACCAGGGCATCGGTGATTTCGGGGTCGTCATCAACGATCAGGATGTGCGGGTCGTCCATGACGGCACCCTAGCGCGGACGCAGCGGCAGCTGAACCGTGACCATTGTCCCGGGTGGGTCGCCGATCCGCCACGCTGCCGTCACGGGCGAGTCGAGCGTCAGCTCTCCGCCCTGTGCCTCGACGATCCAGCGCGCCAGCGACAATCCGATCCCGAACCCCTCGGATTTGGCGGCGCCGCGCCCCTGGCCAAACCGCGCCAGCGCTGCCGCCACTTCGCCCGATGCGATCCCCGGTCCATTGTCGATCACGCGAATTTGCGCGGCATCGTCGCCCTGCCCCGCCACCACGCGGATCTCACCGCCGCCGCGGGCATGGCGCAGCGCGTTGTCGATCAGCCCGGCGATCACCTGCCGGGCCCAGTTGGCATCCCCCGTCACCGGCAAGGCGCCGACGCCCTCCAGCGTCAGCGTCAGCCCGGCGCCCT
>JBGTLJ010000113.1:0-4056 GCA_041744175.1 Oceaniglobus sp.
GCAATGGCGGCGAGCGGATCAATGGTCAGATACCCGAGATCGCGAAACGCGGCGATCGTCACCGACCCGAGATAGGCCATGTCGCTGGTGAAGGGTGTCATCAGTTCGCTGTCGTTGTAGACCTGCGCGTCACAGGCGGCATCGGTCAGGATCGCGAGCCAGCATTCGTTCCAGTGGCCACCATCCATGTCGAGCGGGATGCCGAAGCCCGACGCACCGTCGAACGCGTCGACGACCTTGATCCCCTCACCGCCGATGTAAAAGCCGCCCGTCGCGTCAACCAGCTTGTTCGCGCCGAACAGCGTGCCGAAGCCAAGGGCATGGCCGAATTCGTGAATTGCGGTATCGATGAACAGCTGTTCGGTCTGGATCCCCTTTGCACCGGATCCGAAATCATCTGCATCAAAGCCCGCGAATCCCGCGGTCGCGCGCACGAAGGTCTTGAGCAATCCGGTGGTGGGATCGACGCCGCCCACCTGTTCGGTCGCGGTGGGCCCGGCGATGGCCAGCGTCGCGTCGATGCCGTCGCCCGGTGCAAGGATGGCATCAAGCCCGTAGGACACATCGCCCAGACCGGAAAATCCGGTGACCACGGTTTCCCAGAACGATTCCGCCAGACCGATCAGCTGTTTCTGGCGGTCGCTGAAAGCTTCTGTCGTGACATTGGCACCGTTGACCGGGTTTTGCACCGTCACCCCGGCCGGCCTGAAGGAGATGTCGAAATCAAAGCTCGCGCCGGGTGCGGCGGTGGACCAGAGGCCGAGAGAAACGGCCAAAGCTGTCGCTTGGTATGTCGTCACTTTGGAGTATCCTTCATTGCAGTCGCCCCGTCCGCCACAACCAGAAGGATTATAGGCAAGTTTTTGAAATGTCACCTGACATCGCCCCGCCCGCGAAATTCGGCACCAAACCCGGACGGATGCAAAAGACCCCGGCGCTTTGGGGAGGGATCAGGCCCCTTCCCGCGTCGCGCTCTGGATTTCGATCTGATAGCCTTCGGAGTCGTCGAAAACGAAGGCCCGGATCCCGAGTTGCTCGCTTTCGAACATCTCCGACAGGCTCTGCACCTCGTGACGCCGGACGTGGGCATACCATTCGTCCACATCGTCCACCCGCAGGCAGACCTGCACGCATTTGACGGGCTGCCATCTGTTCATGCCGCGGGATTCGTCCACGAGGCCGATATGGGCGCCGGGGCAGATGCGGTAGATCTTGCTCCAGCCCTGGTCGATGGCGAGGTCCAGCCCAAGCACGGTTTCATAGAACGTCTGGGCGCCGGGCAGATCGCGGTAGTAGAGGAACGTGATGGCGAGGCTGGCCGCCCCGGGTGTCGTGACCATGTCGCAATGCCCCCGTTGGATAGACGGCAGCATTGCCGCACCGGAACCGGGGCGCAAGCGGGGCCTGTCCTTTTGCCGTGTCCGGGTCTAGGCCAAGGCAGACCGATTGGCAGGAGATCCCATGGCACGCCGCGATCTGACACAAGGCTCGATCCCCGGCCATTTCCGCGCGCTGGCGATCCCCACGGCCATCGGCATGGTGTTCACCACGCTCTACAATGTCGTCGATGTCTATTATGCGGGGATGCTGAGCACCGAGGCGCAGGCGGGGCTGGCAATTTCGTTCCAGGTGTTCTTCGTGCTGATCGCGCTGGGGTTCGGGCTGTCCACGGCCATGGGGGCGTTGGTAGGCAATGCGCTGGGCGAAAAGTCCGAAACGGAATCGGTGATCGCGTCGCAGGGTCTGAGTTTCGCGCTGATCGTGGCGGTGATCGGGGTCGTGCTGGGATGGTTCTTTTCGCCCTGGCTGATTTCCCTGATCTCAGAGCCGGGCGAATACCGCGACGCGGCGAACCAATACTTGAACATCCTGATCTTCGCGGCGCCGTCGTTCCTGATCGCCTATGGGGCGAACGGCATCCTGACGGCGCAGGGCGACACCAAATCCATGCAATATGCCAACATGGGCGCGTTCGCAGGCAACGTGGTACTGAACCCGCTGTTCATCTTTGGTCTGGGTCCATGGGAGGGTTTGGGGTTCAACGGCATCGCCCTGTCGACGCTGGTCTGCCAGACGGGGGTGATGGCGTTCATCCTGTGGCGGGTGTTCGGGTCCGAGGCAATGCAGGGGAAACGGGTGTGGACGCCGCAACCCGCGATGTTTACGGAAATCGCAGGCCAGGCGATGCCTGCCAGTTTCGCGATGATCGTGATGATGGTGGCCGGGTTCGTGGTACAGTTCTTTCTCAAGGATTTCGGCGGCTCGGCGGTTGCGGCCTACGGTGTCGCGCTGCGCATCGAGCAGTTGCTGCTGCTGCCGGCCTTCGGGCTGACGGGCGCGCTGTTGCCGATCGCGTCGCAGAACCTCGGAGCGCGGAATTTCGACCGGGTGCGCGCGGCGTCGATGTTCTGTTTCAAGGTGGGGGTTGCTCTGATGCTGGGGGCGGCCTGCGTGCTGTGGTTTGCCGCCGGCCCTGCCCTGTCGGTGTTCACCGACGACGCCGACGTGATCGAGATCGGCAAGAGCTATCTGCATGTGGATGGCTTCATCCTGCCGGTCTATGTCATGCTGTTTGCGATCAATTCGCTTTTGCAGGCATTCAAACGGCCCGGCTATACCCTGTGGATCAGCATCTATCGTCAGGGGATCGGTGTGGCGCTGTTCGGCTGGCTTTTCGTGCGGGTGTTCGACATGGGATATTTCGGCGTCTGGATCGGGATCGCCACGGCGGTGACGACCGGTCTGCTGGTGTCGCTGGTGCTGGTGGAACATCTGGCGCGAAAGCGGATCGGCGGACTGTTCACCCGGACGCAAGGCCACCCGCAGGAAGCGCTGACGTGAGGTCGCCTTACTTTTCCCTCCATTTGATCCGGTTTCTTTGGAACGGACGGCTGTGTCGACCGTTCTATGGTCAACGCAACCAGACGAAAGGAAACTGGCATGAAACTTTTGACAGCAACCTCGATCGCCCTTGTCGCGACAACCTCGGGCGCATTGGCCGAAGCCCATATGGCCGACTATTCTGCGATGTCCAGCGCCGAGACGCTGGAGCAACGCGATCAGCTTATCCGGACCCGGGACATCACCGGCGGACAGATTTACACGCTCAATGCAGCAAATGACGAAGGCTGGGACGGCGCGACGCAATACGACACCGTCGGAACCGACTGGAACGAGATCGGCGAAATCGAGGATGTCATCCTGTCACGCGACGGGCAGATGGTCGGCATCGTGGGAGAGATCGGCGGGTTCCTCGACCTTGGCGACAAGCATGTGATGATCCCCGTGCGGGATGTCAGTCTTGTCGCGGTCGACGACGAGACATATTCGTACGTGACGTGGATGAACGAGGAAGAACTGGAAGCGCTGCCAGGCGTGGACGAAGGCTTCTGGGACTGACCCTCGAACGGGACAACGAATTGGTTTACCGAGGGCGCGGGTCATCCCCGCGCCCTTTTTCGTTCCGAAAGGTCAGCTGATCTTGGTAAGGAGCTCGTCCAGGGATTTCTTCGCGTCGCCATAGAACATCCGGGTGTTCTCCTTGAAGAACAGCGGGTTCTCGATACCGGAATACCCGGTTCCCTGCCCGCGTTTCGACACGAACACCTGCTTTGCCTTCCAGCATTCCAACACCGGCATCCCGGCGATGGGGCTGTTGGGGTCGTCCTGTGCGGCCGGGTTGACGATGTCGTTGGACCCGATGACGATGGCCACGTCGGTGGAAGGGAAATCGTCGTTGATCTCGTCCATTTCCAGAACGATGTCATAAGGCACCCGCGCTTCGGCCAGCAGCACGTTCATGTGGCCCGGCAGGCGACCCGCGACGGGGTGGATCGCAAAGCGCACCGTTTTTCCCTTGGCGCGCAGGCGCTTGGTCAGTTCGCTGACGCTTTGCTGGGCCTGTGCCACGGCCATGCCGTAACCGGGGATGATCACCACGCTGTCGGCATCCTCCAGCGCGCTGGCCACGCCGTCGGCGTCGATGGCGATCTGCTCGCCCTCGACCTCCATCGCAGGGCCGCTGGAGCCGCCGAAACCGCCGAGGATCACGCTGAC
>JBGTLJ010000114.1:0-2957 GCA_041744175.1 Oceaniglobus sp.
GCAACCCCGTAAAGCGGGCCCAGCCCGCCCGGCCAGGGGTTTGACGCGGCCGATACCGTGACCAGAGCGGCCGGATCGTGATCCAGCGCCCAGGCCAGCGCGACGGCCCCGCCATAGGAATGGCCCAGCACGATGGGGCGCGATATGCCAAGCTGGTCCGCGGCGGCCTTGAGGAACGCCGCCTGCTGCTGCGGGCTTTCGGCGGCGGTTGTGGTCGCGCCCTCGAACGCTTCGTAAATCCGGTCGCTGTAACCCAGCCCGGGGCGGTCGAACACGGTCACGCGATAGTGGTCCCTGACACGGTCCACGAACCGGAACGTGAAATCGCGCAGGTTGCCGCTGGCACCATGGATCAGGACCAAATCGGGCCCGCGCCCCTCCTGGACGTAATGGACCTGCCTGCCGTTCACGGTCACGAACTGGCCCAGGGGCGGATACCGCGCCTCGGCCTCGGCCTCGCGCCGGTCGGCGCGGCCATCGACAAGGAAACCGCAGCCGCCAAGGGCCATCGTAAACAGGAGGCTAGCCGCCAATCTTGGAAATGTCATAGGGTGTCGTCTGGTATATCCGGTTGAGCCAGTTGCCGTAGAGAAGATGGGCATGGCTTCTCCAGCGGTTCAGGGGATGGGATGCGGGATCGTTCCCGGGGTAGTAGTTCACAGGTATGTCGATTGCCGATCCGTCAAGGACATCGCGGTCGTATTCCTGTTTCAGCGTGTCGCTGTCATACTCGAAGTGGTTGAAGATATAGAGCGCGCGGTGGGCCTGATCCTCGATCAGGCAGGGCCCCACGTCCTCGCTTCCCAAAAGCGTCGTCAGGCCCGGAGCGGCGTCGATCTCATGCTGGCGCATCTCGGTCCAGCGGCTGACAGGAATCACGCAATCGTCGGAGAATCCGTTCAGATAGGGCGACGCCGGCAAGAGATTGGCATGGCGAAAGCAGCCGAATGCCTTGCGCGCCAGCATGTGCTTGGCGATACCGTGGAAATGGTTGATCATCGCCATTCCGCCCCAGCACACGCCGAATGTGGAATGGACGTTGCTCTGGGTCCAGTCCATCACCTGCCTCAGCTCGTCCCAATAGGTCACCTCCTCAAAAGGCAGGTGCTCGATGGGCGCGCCGGTGATGATCAGCCCGTCGAACTTCTCGTGTCGCGCTTCCTGAAAGGTGCGATAGAACGTCTCCATGTGCACGGCGGCGGTGGTCTTCGCCCGGTGCTCCGACATCCGGATCAGGTGCAGGTCGATCTGCAACGGCGTCGCGCCGATCAGGCGGGCGAACTGGTTTTCGGTCTGGATCTTGCGCGGCATCAGGTTCAGCAGCCCGATGCGCAGCGGACGGATGTCCTGACGCGCCGCCTCGCCCTCGTCCATCACCATCACGCCTTCCCGGCGCAGCACATCGAAGGCCGGCAGGTCGGATGGCAGCTTGATCGGCATCGCACGACTTTCCACAGATTCCGGGACCGCCGGGATACCGCCGTTGCGGGCGGTTCTCAAGACCCGGAACCGGGTGCCGATGCGAGGCACGGTGCGGAGCCGTTCGCGCGGCACGCCGCGCGCCAGCCTGACGCGCGCTGGCCCAAGTGATCTTCGGTTACCCAAAACCGCCCATCCCGTGCCGCATCCTTGCGCGGGGCGCATGGCACCGGCTGCAAGGGGTGGTTCTACCCGGTCCGGGAGGAATACAAATTTGATAGCAATCCCTGCACTATGTTTCGTCCCGTTCGTGGACCTGTTC
This sequence comes from Oceaniglobus sp., assembly GCA_041744175.1. Taxonomy (GTDB): domain Bacteria; phylum Pseudomonadota; class Alphaproteobacteria; order Rhodobacterales; family Rhodobacteraceae; genus Oceaniglobus. The sequence goes on from JBGTLJ010000114.1 coordinate 1,742, forward strand.
CCGGGTCTGGCTTGACCTGCCGTGCTGATCCAGCGCGGTGGCGATCAGGGCGACGAACCCTTCGAGATTACGCACCTGACCCACCTCCTGCGCCGTGACGCGCACCCCCCAGTTTTTTGCCATCGCATGATACCGCGGCTGGCGGTGGGCCATGGCGCGGGAATAGATCCATCGCACGAAGGCATCGGGATCGACGTCGTCCTCGACGGTCGCGTGTTCGCCCAGATACGCCTCCCACGCGGGAACAAGGAAATCGGGGTGGTAGTACATCGGCTTGGGCGCACGGTCGAACCGCCGCACCAGGTCTGCGGTATGCGCCTCGGATCCCTCGATCCAGACCGGCAGGACATGGGGCGCAAGGGCCGAAAGCACCGGATCGTCGGGGTTTCCAGGGTCCACCACCTCGCAGATCGATCCGCCGGTATCGCAGACGAAATTGCCATAGCCATAAAGGCCATACGCACGGTCGATGAAGGTCACTGTGTCCAGAAGCGCGGCGGTCTCGGCCTCCCGGTGCTGCTGCTGGCGACGCATGTATTCGGCGAAGGAAAGCCCGCCACGGGCCGGATCGCCTGGCTTGCCCAGATAGGTGGACAGCGGTGCAAGGTTGTCAAAGGTGATGTTCGAGGCGACGTAGATGCTGTCGGTCATCAGCAGGTCGCGCAGCATCGGCACCTTCATCGCCTCGCGCTTGAAGTTGTCGGCGATGTGTTCGCCCATGTATCTGGTGCCGATGCGGTAATCGATGGAATAGTGGAACCAGTCGCCGCTGCCGCGCAGCATGTTCGACAGGTGCGTCTTGCCGAGGCCCGACATGCCGAACAGCATCACGCGTTTGCTTGGCGCATCGTGCCACGAATGTGCAGTGGGGTAGAGCATCGCGCGCCTCGCCGTGGTTTCGGGCGTCTCTTAGCGCGGGGGTTCCGCCTTGGGTAGGGGCCTGCGCATGTTGAGGATCACAAGGCCCGCCGCCAGGATCGCGAATCCGAGGTACGCGGAGGGTTGCAGCGTTTCGCCCAGCACCGCCACACCCAGAACGATGGCCACCGGCGGGATGATCAGGGTGCACAACATCACGTTGCCGGCCCCCGCCATGGCCAGCACGCGGTAATAGAGCAGGTAGGCCCCGGCGGTGGCGACGAAGGTGAAGTACCCGATGGCGAGGATCGTGACGGGTCGGAGCGCGAGGGTCGGCGGGCCTTCAAAGAGGATGGCC
>JBGTLJ010000115.1:0-3467 GCA_041744175.1 Oceaniglobus sp.
TCGGCGCTATTCGCTGGCGATGTCCAGTGCCAGCGCGTGGATGCGGCCGATCAGATCGGGGCCAAGCGCCGCATGGACGGCCCGGTGGCGGGCCAGTCGCGACATCGGCGCAAAGGCGGGCGCGGCGATCGTGACGTTGAAGTGGCTTTCGCCTTCCTCGCGATGTCCCGCATGGCCACGATGGGCCGCGCTGTCATCGATCACGACCAGACGCGTCGGGGCGAATGCCGCCGCCAGACGCTGGCGGATTTCATCTGTCACAGGCATTTTGTTCAATCTCCCACTTCCCTCTCAGGCACAGACCTCTAAACTCTGAGGCCCGAGTCGGAAAGGTCCTGTAATGGCGAAAAGCGATCCGTTTGGTTTCGACATGCGTGTGACTTCGGCAAAGAAGAAGAACCCCCGCGGCAAGCGGGGCATGTCCGGCGCATTCGAAACGTCGACGCGCGCCTGCGAGCATCCGGGCTGTCCGGAGGTGGGCCAGTACCGCGCACCGAAGTCGCCCGATCACCTCGACGAGTACCTGTGGTTCTGCAAGGATCACGTCCGCGAATACAACCTGAAGTGGAATTTTTTCAGCGGCACCACCGACGAGGAATTCGAAGAGCAGATGGACAAGGACCGCGTCTGGGGGCGCGAGACGAAACCTTTCGGCAAGCCGACCGAGGAACAGCGCGCGTGGTCCAGGCTGGGGGTGGACGATCCGCATCAGGTGCTTGGCGAAAACGCCACCCGCAATCCCGGCCGCGCAGCCACCGGCACGCGGCGGCTGCCGCCGACGGAACGCCGCGCCATCGACATTCTCGACGCAAAGGACAACTGGACCAAGCCAGAGATCCGCAAGGCCTACAAAGCGCTGATCAAGGTTCTGCATCCCGACATGAACGGCGGCGACCGCGGCCATGAGGAACAGCTTCAGGAGGTCGTCTGGGCCTGGGACCAGATCAAGGACAGCCGCAACTTCACCGGCTGAGCCGTGTGCCCGGGCCCGCTGGCCATGCCTGCGGCCAGGGCGGCCAGACTGCGGGAGCAGTCCGGGTCGCCACCGTAAATCGACTGGCCTGACGCTGCAAATCTCCGGAGACGTCTTGATATGTCTTCGCTGATCCCGGTCTCGCACTAAGCCTGAAGTGGCGTCAGTGACCTGTCGGCACCGACGTGGATCACGGGGGGTTATCCGCAAAGGGTCCGGGGTCATTGTCAATGGAAAGAAACTGGACCTTGCCGACCGGGGACATGGCGCCTATCGCCGCGGCTCTGCCCTGCGTCCAGCCGGACGAGGGGGTGGACGTCATGCCCTTGGCCGACGTCGAAGGGGGTCTTGCCCCTGTCATAGGGCCATACGATTGCGCCCTTTCCGACGACCCGCACCCGCGAAGGTGCATCCGGTCTGTCATGTTGGCAATGGCCATGCCTTCGGACCCTTTGATGCCTATGCCACACCGCCCAGGGCGCTGGAGAAAAAGGCTTGCATGACGGAATTCTGGGCAGCCTTGTCTGGCGTACCAATAGCCGCACGCTCCGCGACTTTGCAACAGCTCGCGCCCTAGTGCCGAGGAGCATGTGAATCCGATGAAGGTTGCGGTCTCACCCGCTGCCGGGATGTCCGGTCACGACCTGCCGTGCCGCGCCGGAGTTGGTGGCAGGTCGCCCCCCCTATGGCACCTGGCCGGAAGGTGAGGTCTGCAAGCCGGTGCTCGACGAAAACATGCCGGGTCATTTTAGAACGGATAGCCAATGCCATCCAGCATGACAAGTATTGCGACGCGAGCTTTTGCATCCAACCGGGCCGATGGGCACATCACGTGGGTCGGCGGACCCGGGCGCGTGGTGGAACTTGGCCGGGACGGCACGGCGCCTTACTGGCATGAACTGGAACATCACCCATTCCAAAAGCGGGGGACCATCGAGCGAAATGAACGTCTTGACGAACGGCTATAGGGATCAGGGTCGGACGGTGCGCACGCCGTATGCCCGTTCGACGGTAAGAGCAAATCCCTCCGCGGTTCCCATATCGGCAACGTCACGGCCTTGCCGCGAACCTTTCGCGTGGCACCTGCGCTGATGGCATGTCGGAGGTATGGGATGGGCCGCGCCTGCGATTGGCGGGCGCCCTGCAGTGACCGGGCTGTGCAGATGACAAGCGACAAGCCAACGAACGGCAGTTTCTCCCCCGAAACGAGAACACCGCCCGGACATGCCGGACGGTGCCACTCTTTACGCGCCGGTTCACCCGGCAGACGTGGTAACACCTTGGACGGCGTCAGACTTACTGCTTCGGCAGCAGGACGCGGTCGATGACATGGATGACGCCGTTGGACTGCTCGACATCGGCGATGGTGACGTTGGCGACGCGGCCGTTTTCGTCCGAAAGCATGATCTCGTCGCCGTCATAGGTCGCCGAAAGGGTGCATCCGCCAACGGTGGGCACCGGATGCGCGCCGCCGTCGTCGTCGATCATCCCCTTGATGGCCAGCGCCATGGCATCGGCGGCCACCACATGACAGGTCAGGATCTTGGTCAGTTGCGCCTTGTTCTGGGGCAACAGCAATTCCTCAAGCGATTCCTTCTTGATCATCGCGAAAGCGTCGTCGGTAGGGGCGAACACGGTGAACGGTCCCGGACCCTGTAGCGTCTCGACAAGGCCCGCGGCCTTGACCGCCGCCACGAGCGTGGTGTGGATCGGCGAATTGACGGCATTTTCGATGATGTTCTTTTCTGCCAGCATGGGCGCGCCGCCGACGGTGGGGTTGGCGGCCAGTGCGGCCGTTGCGGCGGTGGTCACGACAAGCGTGGCGGCGACGAGTGTTTTGCGGATCATTGCGATCTCCTTGGTCTGCATCCCGGATCTCGTCCGGTTGCCATGACACACGGCGGTCGTTCGCCAGAGTTTCGCGAAGCAAGGACTTTTCTGCCGTTTGCGGCCCATATTGTTGTTATCACGATGAAAGGGCAGGAAAACAAAGCGAACCGGACAGGCCGGATTGCCGGATGCGATGGAATGATCCGGTTTCCGAAAGCCGTGCTTGCCGTCTGGAACAGCGACAGGCCCGGCGATCCCATCCCTGTTGACAGGAATTGCCTGCGCCATCCGGACAGGTGCAGTTGTTCGGTTAGAACCGGAACGGTACGATCCCGGGCTTTCGGTCCCTCAAGAGGACCCGCGCGTCCAACTGCCATGTCCTGCCCAAGGGCTGGGGCCTCATCTGCACCCATGTCGCACCGGATGCGGGACGGCGCGTGGCCGGATCAAAGCTGTTTGCCGTTCCGCTTGCCATGGCCGACGCGGCCGGTCTCGCCCACATCGACGCCACGATCAGGGGCGACAACACTGCCGCGGACAGTTGCCGTGGCACGTTGGGGTCCGTTTCCTATCGCAGGACGCGCACGGCCATCTGCCGTTGGTTCGGTCTGTCGCTTTCGCGCCGACCCGCCTAGACGTCGGACAGCGGCGCCGTGCCCAGAAC
>JBGTLJ010000116.1:0-2301 GCA_041744175.1 Oceaniglobus sp.
GGCGGCGGCAAGACCGGTGTCGTCGAGCCTGCCGATGATATTGGCGCGCGTGCTGCCATCCTACGCCCGGCGCACCGGCGCCAGAAGAGGCGGCGTCACCGTCAGCCCGGAATCGTGGCGGGTCCGGTGTGCGTAGTCCAGCCCTCGAACGTCGCCCCCAGAGGCGGTTTGGCGCGCGACCGCCAGCGCGCCCCGATCAACGACGGCGCGATGATCTGCCGGACCACGTGGCGGATCGCCTGACACGGGCTTGCGCAAGGACCGCGCGACGCCTCATGGCTTCGATCAAAGCGGCTGAAGACGGCGAACATGATCGGCAGACCAAAGCGCAGCGTCCATGCCGGCCGCGATCCGGACCCGGAGGTCACCCAATACACCCTCAGCCCGGCCTGCGAAAAGATCAGCCCGATGCCGGACGAGATCAGGGACTTAGGCACCATTGGCGACGCAATGGCCGTCGCTGCGCAGGATATTCGAGGCGATGCCTGCCCCGGGCGAAACGCTCGCCCCCGATGCCCGTGCAACCGGCGTCCGGCACACCGCCTTTGCGACCGCATGGTTCACCGGCACCGCGACCCGGCGCACCCTGGGGCCGGCCGACGGATCCGCCTTGGTCCGACTGCGCGCATGCCGCGAGGGGGCAGAAATCGGCACGCTTTACGCCGACACCGCCGATCAGGTCATCGTGCTGCTGCGCGCAGTGCCGAACGATGTCGGCGATGGCCCACTCTTGATCGACGTGCCGGGCAATGCCCCCGCGCTGTCGAAGTTGCTGACGGCAGATGTCTTCGCGCCGGTGTTCGAAACCGCGCGGATGTATTTGCCCCCCACCGTTGCCGAAAAGCCCCGGTTTTATGCCGGCGCCACCCAGGATCTCGGATAGACGGGGCGTGACACCACCCCGAAGGAAAGCCGCCGAAATGGCCGAAACACCCGTCGATCTGGACACCTGGCCGCGCGCCGCGCAGTTCCGGTTCTTTCGCACATTCGAGCGCCCGCAATTTTCCGTGACGTCGCGCATCGACGCGACCCGCCTTGTCGCGCGCAGGGCCGACGGGGTGTCGCCATACCGCGCCAGCCTGTTCGCCATCGGCGCCGGACTGCACGGTGTCGCCGAACTCAGGATGCGGTTTCGCGGCGACGACGTGGTGCTTCACGATCGCGTCGCGCTGTCGATGACCGTGCCCCGCCCTGACGGCAGCTTCGGCTATGCCTATGTTCCGTGGATGCCCGACCACACCGCGTTCCAGGCCCGGGCCAAGACGATCATTGATGCGACCGCGCAGCAGCGCGATCTTGCGCCGAACGCCGACCGCGACGATGTCGCCTATCTTTCGTGCATGCCGTGGCTCGACTATACCGCGATCAGCAACGCCATGCCCGGACCCGACGATTGCATCCCCCGGGTCGCGTGGGGCAGGTTCACGGAAAACGGGCCGGACCGGTTCTCGATGGCGATGACGCTCGAGGTGCACCACGCCCTTGCCGACGGCGTCCATGTGGGGGCGTTCTTCGCCGCGGTCCAGACGGCGATCAACGCCATCTGACGGTCATGGCGGCACGCGCGGATCACCCCGCGACGCGCAGCACGATCTTGCCGATATGGGCGCTGCTTTCCATCCGCGCATGGGCCTCTGCCGCATCCTCCAGCGCAAATTCCTGGTCCATCACCGGGGCGATCCTGCCCGATTCGATCAATGGCCAGGCATCGCGCAGCAGCGCCTCGGCGATGCGCGCCTTGGCGAGGTCCGTTTGCGGGCGCAGCGTCGATCCGGTGATCGTCAGCCGACGCATCATCACCTCGGCAAAGTTCAGCTCGATCTTCGCGCCGGTCAGGAACGCGATCTGCACCAGCCGCCCGTCATCTGCCAGCGCCCTGACGTTGCGCGGCAGATACTCACCCCCGACCATGTCGAGGATCAGGTCCGCGCCGCCCTGTTCCTTCATCGCCGCGACGAAATCACCGTCGCGGTAATTCACCGCCACCTCGGCGCCCAGGTCGCGGCAGGCGGCGCATTTGGCGTCGGAACCGGCGGTGGCGAACACACGCGCGCCCATGACATGGGCCAGCTGGATCGCGGTGGTGCCGATGCCCGAACTGCCGCCATGGACCAGAAACCGCTCGCCCGCCTGAAGTCGGCCGCGCATGAACACGTTCGAATAGACGGTAAAGAACGTCTCGGGCAGGCAGGCGGCCTGTTTCATGTCCAGCCCCGCGGGCACCGGCAGCGCGTGACCGGCGTGGCACACAACCTCTTCGGCGTAGCCCCCGCCCGGCAAAAGGGCGCAGACCCGGTCGCC
>JBGTLJ010000117.1:0-4202 GCA_041744175.1 Oceaniglobus sp.
GAAGAACCGCCGGTTCCGAAGCCGCGCCAGAATCCAGCGTTGCGCGACTTGCTCCGCGACCTCCACCTTGGCCTTGTCGCGGGGCTTGTAGGGTCGTGCTGGCAGGATCGCCGTGCCGTAATGCCCGGCCATCTCGGCATACGCAAGCGCCATCTGCGCCCGCGCGCCTTGCGCACGTGCCAAGGGGGTCTCCTCATTGTCGGGGTATCAGGCCAGTGGGCCGCTGGTGGTGTAATGCAGGACGACGGTGATCACCGCCGCCTTGAGCGTCGCCGCACCCTCGACCGGCAGATCGACCGGGCGTGGCGCTTCCGCCTCGACCCAGTCGCAGACGCCGCCAAGTGTGCGGTCGCCGACAATTGCCGTGCCGATGATGGCGGTCAGCGTATCGAAGGCGGCGTCACGGTCGGCACCTTGTACGACTGCCTCAATCTCGGCCCGGTGCTGGTAGTGGTTGCGTAGCGGTGACAGCGTCACCTCGGGCTCTCCCGGCTCGCCGTCGCGCAGGATCAGCAGGCCATCGGCTGGCACGCGTTCTGGCAGCACATCGCCGCGCAGGGCGGCGGCGGGCAAAGTCGAAAGCCGCGCTTGCAGCGCGGTAAGGATAGTTTCGCGGATGGTGGGCATGGCTCTGTTGCAGGTTCAGAGAAGGTCGGATTGAAGCCCGATGCGAACATTAACCCCAGACTGCAGCATTCGCTGAAACGCTACGTTCGTGTTATTGTCGCCTTGCAAAACGGGGGGCAAGACATGATCGATGGAAAGTCAATTTCGGATCACTGGGGAACCGGCGACGTTTATTCTCGGATAGTTGACGCAATGAAGGCTGCCGGACTCGATCCTGAGACCGTGACGATCGAACAGTTGGCGCAAGTCGACCATTTTCACGCGCGTGGATTTCCAGCCACCATTGAGTTGGCCGATGCCCTTCCGATTGCGGCCGGGCAGCGGCTTGTAGATATTGGTTGTGGACTAGGTGGTCCGGCAAGGTATCTCGCTCAACGTTTCGGGTGCGAAGTCGATGGATTGGACATCACTGCGCCTTTCGTTGACGCAGGTAACCAGCTATCCGCGCTTGTAGGGATGCAGGATGTCGTAACGATCAAACACGGCGATGGGCAGAAATTGCCCTACGCGGACAAGACGTTCGACGGCGGATACACGCAACACGTTACGATGAACGTGCCCGATCGCAGTTCATTTTTCGCCGAGGCGTTTCGCGTGCTCAAGCCCGGTGCATTTTTCGCTGTGACAGAACATGGATTAGGTGAGCTTGGCAATCCGCATCATCCCTTGCCTTGGTCGGAAGATGGAAGCGGAGCCTATCTGATGCGACCGGCGGATACTGTCGCTTTGCTTGAAAAATCTGGCTTCTCTGACATTCAAGTCACTGAAACCGGAGAAAAGTACTTGCAGGGGTATCTGCGGGCCATTGAGCTGGCAGAGAGAGGCGAAGCGCCAGCTTTCGGCATTCACATCTTGCTCGGCAAGCTGACGCCTCAGATTGTCAGAAACGCGGCGCGCAATATCGAAGAGGGAAGAACTCGCCCGGTTCAGATGATTTGCCGGAAGACATCGTAGGCCGCTTCTTTGTCCAAACGCGAGATCGTCCAAAAGCCGCTCCGTCCCGCTGTCCCGCCACTACAACCGCCCCTCGACCCAGTTCGCCACGATCAACCCCGGCACGCTGTCCAACGCCCGGTCTGCATCCCGCGCGAGCTTCAGCTGCTTCGGCAGTTTGACTTGCGGCACCAGCAAGAAGATCGGCGCTGTGACCTTTCCACGCCCGGTTTTCGAGCGCGACATCACCGCCTGACCCTTCGTATACAGCCGCGTCTCTGCCACCAGCAAGCTCGGACCCGTCCGGCGATAGACGAACCGCAGGCGCAGGCCGCGTCGCCGTTCCCATTCGCCGGGGGTGATCCGGCCACCACGAGTGGATTTACCTGCGGCGGGCAGCGGGATGGCCAGCCAGAACCCGGTCTTCGAGCGGATCAGCGGGCCGGTATCATGCGCGCTGATGATCACCGGTGCCTTCGACCAGACCAGCGCCGCTGCGTTCAGGCTGGTGCCGGATTTCGGGAAGTTCTGGCTGCGGATCGAGTTCGCAAGCCGCCGACCAAGCCCCGCGCCGGTGATCTGGCCGCGCCAGGCGGATTTCAGACCGGTTCCGGCCTCGCGCATCGCGGCGCTGACAGCCTTTTGTCCCGCCCTGACTTCGGCGGCCATCATCGCGACGAGATCGGGATCAATGTCGATCTTCAGCTTCATGATGGGCGCAGGTCCACTGACCAGATCAGCCGTTCGCGGTCGCGGATAGGCTCCCCTTGAACAGTGAAGCTGTCCGCGCCAATGACAATCAGATCGCCGGGGAGAGGGTCTGGCAGGTCGGAGACGCGGACGTCCACCATCATGGTGTCGCTGACAAACCTCGCTGCCCCAAATTCGGTGATGCGGTCCGGGGCGCGACGGATCACCCGGATGGGACTTTCTTCCGACGTGGTGCCCGAGATCCACAATGCGGCCACCGCCATGGACGGGTTGGCAAAGATCCGTTCCATGGCAACGACAAAGACATTCATGGTGTGTCAGTTCGAGGTGTGCAGGCGGATCGCGATGCGCGGCCGCTTGTTGACCGGCAGGATCGAGGCCTCCGTCATCAGATCGATCCAGCGGCCCTTCTCGTCGAGATGCTGGCGGGCGTAGAGAGGCAGGCCCATGGTATTGGCGGCTTCCAGCAGGTTGGCCGGGCCGCCATAGGTGGTGAAGGTGTCCATGGTCCCCAAGGGGAAGGCGATGCCTTCACTGGCCGGGACCAGCCGTTCGCTGGCCCTGGTCGACAGCGTGACCGTGCCCGAATACTCCTCGAACACGATGCCTGCAAAGGGGAAGTTGCGGCGCATATCCTCGCGCAGCGGCTGGGCCCCGGTGGCAGCATAGAACCTGTAGGCCTCCTCGGTCTTCGGATGCGAGATCAGCTTGTCGAAGAATTCCCAGCTGACGAGGGCATGCACCGAGGTCATCGCCTCGCCCAGAAGGTTGTCCTCGACGGCGCGCAAGACCTCGCGGACCTTGCCCTGCACATTGGTGCCCGCGGTCCCGAGGACAAAATCGACCGAGATTTGCGCGAGGCCGAATTCGGTGAAGTAGTTGTAGAGGGTGGTCCCGGCCCCGTCTTTCACGATGCCGCGCAGCGCGTTCATCTCCATGTATTCTCGGGTCTGGGCGTGCTTGCGGCGCATCAGCATCAGCTTGCGGTTCATCACCTCGACCAGTGGATCGGCCGCATCGAAGCTGCCCAGCGCCGGACTTCCCTGAATGTCGCCCGGCAGGATCACGTCGTCATGCGGGATCCACGGCAGGGCGAAGCTGCGCATGGACCGGCCTTCGCGGGTGCTAACCGTGGCGGGGCCACCCAGAGGCACCGAGGGCAGCAGGTTCAGCACACCCTCGTGTTGTTCGATGATCACCGAACGCTGGCTGACGCCTTCGAAGCGAGACAGACCGATCTGGCCAAGGCGGGTATGGAGGTCGGGCAGGATGTTGATGGCCTGTGTCATCTCGGCCAGCGAATAGCCGCCAGCGTCGAACGGGTTGCGGACAAGGGTCATGGGGAGCTCCGGGGGAAAGAGGGATGGATGTGGATGCGCTGCGCCGGTGGGGGTCAGACGCCGTCGCGGGCAATGATGCCGGTGGCGGCCAGCTGGCCGAGCTTGGTGGTGATCTTGGCGTCGTCGTCGACGGTGCCGTCGTAGGCGAGGGCCGCACGAGACACGATCGAGGGGCCGCGCACGACGACGATGCCGGTGGCGTCGGCAATCCCATCGTAAGACGTCAGGCCGGAGGATTGACCGATCCAGGCGCCGCGATGCACGAGTGTGCCCGCGATTTCGATAACGGCGATGCCGTCGATCACCGCAAAGGGCTGGCTTCCGTTCCCCCTCGACCTTGATGCCGGTGCTGTCGATGAGCAGGTGCAGCAAGCCTTTCGAGCCGCGATACGGGATGTTGACCGCAAGCGTCCTCTGACGTCGGCAGATGGTGCTGAAGTCAGGCACGGCCGGCAATCCTCCCGTTTTTGACGGGACGTTGTCGTAGAACTTACGCAGCCATTTTCAGTTTCATTGCGGGCGTTATGCCGCCAATGCCCATGTTCGGGCGGTCGTTTTTGTAAGTCCAGAGCCACTGGGTGGCGAAGTGCT
>JBGTLJ010000118.1:0-1836 GCA_041744175.1 Oceaniglobus sp.
CGCGCACCGGCGCGCACGAAGGCTTCATCGGCATTCAAGCGCGCTGCTTCAATCGTACTTTCGCGGTCTGTCCCTGCCCCCATCCCGGAAAACGCGATCATGGGCGACGCAATCCGTTCTGCTCGCGCCTCAGCCTCAGCAGCACGTCTCCGCTCAAGTTCAGCCAGCCGCAGGTCTTCATCATTAGGCCCCAATGCCTCCAGCACAGGCGGAGCTAGCCGCGCGAGTTCCAGATCCATGCGAAGTTGGTCCAGTTCACGGTCGCGTTCGGTCAACTGCCGCTCGAGCGCCTGCTGCGCTTCCGAAGATGCCGCTTGCAGCGAAGCTATCTGAGCCGTGAGGTCTGCGATGGCCTGTTCAGCACCGCTGTCCGATGTCTCGGCCGGGCGTGCCCGCAGGTCTTCGAGTTCGGCCCGCAATGTTGCGAGGCTTTCCATCAGCGCAAGCTCGGACTCTGTCGGACCGGTCTCCACCGGAGGCGTCGGTGCTGGCTGCGGTACAGTTGGGCGGCCCAGGTCCCCGAAACCGGGCCCGGCGCTCTGGAACTCCTCGGGTGCCGCGGTCACCATTGGAGCATCCGGAGACGATTGCAGGGCAGCCCAGGCGAGACCACCGAACGCCGCGATACCGGTGATTCCAAGGATTGCAGCGAGCGGTGACGGGCGGTTACTCACCCGTGCTTTAGCTGTGGTGCCCTCAAACGCTGCAAGCCTTGCGGCAAGATCTTCGGTATCCTGCGTCATGATGTGGCCTCGGTCCCTGCGTCCTGAACACAGACGACAGCTTCATCGAGGCGAAGAACCCATTGCCGGTTCACGCCCGAGACGCGGATCACGCCATCGCTCAAGGCCTGGCTATTCACCGCCCCCTCCCTGCCATTGGAATACCGGAAGATCGCCGGGACCGGCGCATTTTTGGCGAAGCGAAAATAGGTGAAGGTGCCGTCATCCCAGATGGCCGTAGGCGTGAACTCTTCGCGGGAACTGACCGCATAGTTCGCGTTGGGAGCATCGGCCGCGACCGCGCGGGTGGGTTGTACGCGGCTCTCGGGATAGCGGAACTGCACGACGTAATGCGGCGTCTCCCGCGCCTCGACCACGTGGAAGTAATAGGAGCGGCGGTTGGTATAGACCGTGATGTTGGTCGCCACGCCCGAGGCCGCGGGCTTGATGGCAAAGGCGCGCCCGCCGGGGACGCCGTCGAACTGGAAACCCACAGTATCACCGGCGATGATCGAACGAATGGTCTCACCTTCGCCGAACTCGACGGTGGTTACGCGGGTCAGGGTCGTGACGATACGGTAAACCTGCCCTTCGGTCCATGTGGCGACCCGAACGCGGTTGTCATGAGAGCCCGGGCGCGGTGTGGTCTCGGCAAGGACGGCGGGAGCCGTCAGGGCCAACCCGCCGGCGATTAAAAAGGCATGAACGGGAAAAGGGGTCATTCGGAACGGTCCGATCGGATTGCATATTGGGTGACGGTGAAGCCGAATGGGTTTTGCCAGACATCATCGATTGAGCGGGTACGTTCGGGCTGGAACGCAAACATCAGGGTCGCTGTAAACGATCCGTCCTGCACACCCTGCGGGCTGGTCAGGCGTTTCCTGAGGCGCACCTGCGCCCGGTTCTCGCCGATCAGTGTGATTGAGGCGATTTCGACAGCCATTTCGGCTGATGTGCCATACCGCGTCGGCAGATAGTTCTCCTGCCCAGACGTCCATATCGCGCGCATGCTCGTCTCGGCGGCACCGGATGACTGTGCCAGAACCCGGCGCACACGCAGATCATTGTCGAGCTGATTGTAGGTCTCGCGCTCATAAATGTAGCGGTAGATTTG
>JBGTLJ010000119.1:0-3961 GCA_041744175.1 Oceaniglobus sp.
AAGGCCATCGAATCGGGGCGCAGCCCCAACGGCACCGTCGTGCTGGGCGACGGCGACATCATCGTGATCCCGCAGCGGCGGCTGTTCGAGTAACCGGCCCGCATGGCCCCGGAGCAGGATCGGGGCGCCGCCGGCGGTCCGCCGCCGCGCCCTTGCCACGACGCACCTCGACGGATCGGCCATAACGGGAACGACACAACGTGATACATCGCCTGCGCATCCCCGTGGCCCGGAACCTTTCCCTGGGCGTCTCTGCCCTGGCCCTGACCCTGGTTGCCGCCGCGGCGCCGACCCGGGCACAGGACGGCAGCGGCGGCGCGAGCCTGCGCTTCGGGATCAGCCAGAGCCTGATCGCCGAGGACAATGCCGAGCTTGACGTGACATCCGAAGGCACCACCGTCGCCGCCACCACCGGTCTCAGCTTCGGCTATCTCAGCCAGACCCGCACCTCGCGTCTTGCCATCGACGCCGGGCTGGGGTTCCGGGTGCTGAGCGATCCCGACACCGACGGTACCGAATTCGACCGCACCACGCCGCGCGTCTCGCTGTCCTACGGGCAGGAAACCCGCGCGAGCGCCCTGTCGCTGGGCGCCAGCCTGTCGGTGGACGACGTGCAGTTCATCGACCCGCTGACGGATCTGGAAAATCTCGTGGATCTGGACGGCGACGGGCTGCTCGACTTCGATGAACTGACCGGCACCGGCACCCGCCGCGCGATGAACCTGAACGCCAGCCTCGAGCTGCTGCGCGACGCGCGCGCGGGCCTGACGCTCAGCGCCAGCCGCCGCGACCTCACCTATTCCGACACCACCAACCCCGATCTGGTGGACAGCACGCGCACCTCGCTGGGCGCCACCGGGCGGTTCGATCTGAACGAGGCGGCGCGCGCCAGTCTGGGACTGCGCTACAGCGTCTATGACGAGGATGGCATACAGAGTCGCGAAACGCTGGCGCTGAACGGCGACATCAGCTTCGAGAGGCCCGACGGCGGTTACGGGTTCGGCATTTCGGCCGCCGATACCACGGACGGCGGGCGCTACGGAGTGAGCGTGTCGCGCAATCTGGTGTTGCCCAACGGATCGCTGAACGCCAGTCTGGGCGTCACCCGGGCGGCATCGTCCGATTACTTCGTGACCGGATCGCTGGGCTATACGGCTGAGGTGCTGCCCGCCACCACGATCAACGCCCGCATCAGCCGGGCCGTCAGTTCGTCCACCTCGGACAGCGAGACCGTGCGCACCTTCGTGTCGCTGAGCGCGGCGCGCCCGCTGACCCCGACGGCGAATGCCAGCCTCGGGCTCAACTTCGCGCGCAGCGAGGATACCGATACCGGCCTTGCCACGGGCCTTGGCACCTTCAACGCCGGGCTGGCCCTGGCGCTGACAGAGGACTGGTCGCTGAACACCGGATACCGCCATGAATTCCGCGACGAGGACGGCGTCGGATCGGCCACCAACAACGTCGTGACCCTGAGCATCAGCCGCAGCTTCGTCACGCGGTACTGAAGGCGACCGCCAAAGGTTCGGATCGGCAGGGCGCCGCGGGGCCATGCGCAAGAGACACGGAGCGAACGCCGAGCGGCCGTCGCGGTGTCTTGGGGCAGGACCGGTGCGCCTGATCCCGCAACGCTTGATTTGCGGCGTCCGCTGCAAACATTCCCCCGGGACGAAAAGCACGCTCCGGTTTCGTTCCGTTCGAATTTTCCCGGCATGGGCGTGCGGATCCCGCACCTGCGCTCGCGCGGCGGACACGAAACCGTCAGCCCCGCCAATGACATGTCATGCAGACTCGATTTTTTAGGATTGTGCTGCTAGGCAAGCCGCGAACCAAAGGCCGCACCCGCAGGCTTCTCTGGATTTTTCAACGCCGCATTTCCGAACCGGGGTCAATGCCATGTCCGACACCACCGCTTCAGCGCAGAAACCGTCGCTCTTCGCGGCTTTCGGCACCATCAATCCCGCGGGCCTGTTCTGGTTCGCCGTGATGGTGGTGGCGGCGGTGCCGATCTACTGGTCCGGCTTCGTGTCGCTGGGCCGGGCCTGGGTGACGCCGGAATACAGCCACGGACCGCTGATCCCGCTGATCTCGCTCTATCTCTTCCTGCGCGAACTGCGCCATGCCCCGCCCCCCGACCCGTCCGAACGGGTGAACCGGCTGCCGGGCATCGGGGTGATCGTGTTTGCGCTGGCGTTCGGGATCTTCGGCAATCTGGTCAAGATCCCCGATGTCGTCACCTATGCCTTCATCGTCTGGGTCGGCGGCGTGGTGCTGACCGGGTTCGGCTGGAAACGCGGCCGCACCCACCAGCTGCCGGTGCTGCACCTGATCTTCATGCTGCCGCTGCCGCAGTTCGTCTACTGGCAGATGACGATCTTTTTGCAGCTGGTCAGCTCGGAACTGGGGGTCTGGTTCATCAAGCTTGCAGGCATCCCGGTGTTCCTCGAGGGCAACGTGATCGACCTCGGCGTCTACAAGCTGCAGGTGGCAGAGGCCTGTTCGGGGCTGCGCTATCTGTTCCCGATCCTGTCGTTCAGCTATCTTTTCGCGATCCTCTATCGCGGGCCGTTCTGGCACAAGGTGGTGATCTTCGCGCTGGCCGCCCCGCTGACGGTGTTCATGAATTCGTTCCGCATCGGGATGATCGGCGTGCTGGTCAACAGCTACGGCATCGGTCAGGCCGAAGGGTTCCTGCACTTCTTCGAGGGCTGGGTGATCTTCGGCGCCTGCATCGGCATCCTGTTCGCCGTCGCCGTGCTGCTGCAGCAGCTGACGCCAAGCCCGCTGTCGCTTCGCGACACGATCGATCTGGATTTCGACGGATTCGGGGGCCAGGCGCGCCGGTTTCTCGGGATCGCGCCGTCGCGCGGGGTGATCGTGGCGGGCCTTGTGACACTGGCGGTCACCGCCGCATACGTGCTGGCGCCCAGCCCCGCGCGGGTAGAACCCGCGCGCGACAGTTTCCTGCTGTTCCCGCGCCAGCTGGGACAATGGTCGGGCTATTCCACCGAGCTCGAGCCTGCGACGGCACAGGTGCTGGCGGCCGACGACTACATCAACATGACCTATGTCGCGACCGCCGGGGGACAGGAAAGCTACAACTTCTTCACGGCCTATTACGACAAGCAGACCGAGGGGGCGGGCATCCATTCGCCCGAGGTCTGCCTGCCCGTGGGCGGCTGGGAGGTGTTTTCCATCGATCCGGCACCGGTGTCGTTTCCCGGAACAGTCTATGGGGATTTCGTGCTGAACCGCGCGGTGATCCAGAAGGGGCTGTCCAAGCAGATGGTCTATTACTGGTTCGAACAGCGCGGCAAGCGGATGACCAACGACTATCTGGTCAAGGCCAGCGTGGTCTACGACAGCCTGGCCATGGGGCGCACCGACGGTGCCATGGTACGCTTCGTCACGCCGTTCCTGCCGGGCGAAAGCGCCGCAGAGGTCGATGCCCGGATGCAGGGCTTCATGGCCGAGCTTCTGCCCCGCCTGCCCCGGTTCGTCCCCGAATAGGGCGCCGCGCCCGGCCGTCCGTGATGCGCGGATGGATTCGGCGCGGGGCTTGTCATAATGGACGTCCCATGGCCTATGCGGGACGATGAGCGACATGCAACGGCCAGTGCTGCCGACACCCGTCATCTGCGTGCTGGCGGCGATCGCGCTGCCCGAACTGGTGTTGCAACTGGCCGATCACGGCATCCTCGGCAGCCCGCGCTGGCGCATCGTCGCCTATGGCTACGGTGCGTTCTGGGCCGGGCTCATGGGCAACTGGCAGGCCAACTTCGCGGCCCAGCCCGCGGCGATGTTCCTGACCTACAGCTTCCTGCACGCCGATGCCCTGCATCTGCTGGGCAACATGGCGGGGCTGGCCTGGCTTGGCCCGATCGCCGTGGCGCGGATGGGGGGGCCGGGGTTTGTCCTGCTCTGGGGGCTGGCGGGTCTTGGCGGCGCACTGGCCATCGGGCTG
>JBGTLJ010000120.1:0-5809 GCA_041744175.1 Oceaniglobus sp.
CAGGTAATGCGCCCCCGGCCCCAGTTGCGCGCCCGCCCCCGCCGCCGCTGCCGTCACCCACTGCAACAGGTGTCGGCGGGTCACCGCCAAACGGATCAGCGTACGCCCGCAGGCGTCCGCCATCTGCCAAGCGGTATCTGCCAGAAACGCGATGTTCAGCCCAGTCTGGGCCAAAGCCTGGCGCGTGTCGGCAGCAAGTGCTGCGAAATGGCTGCGCGATGTGATCCCGGCGCGGCCCGGCAAAATGGCAAACGGAAGCCCGATCAGGTAAGGCAGGGCCAGCATCGTCAGCACCGCCACAGTCCAGACGGAAGCCACCGGCAGTGGCAACAGCCAGCCCGTGAACAGCGTGGCAAGGGTCAGTGGTGCGACGACTGCCCGGCGCAGGTTGTCGGCCATCTTCCATCGGCTCAGAGGCGTCAGGCCGCTGGCGGGGCGCAACACCCAAGGCAAAAGCTGCCAGTCGCCCCGCACCCAGCGATGCTGGCGGCGGGTGGCGACATCATGGCGCGCGGGAAATTCATCAACCACGTCGATATCAGAAGCCAACCCCGCACGGGCAAAGACCCCCTCGAACAGATCGTGGCTCAGCATGGTGTTGTCCGGCACGCGGCCCGCAAGGCTGGCCGCAAAGGCATCGACGTCATAGATGCCCTTGCCTGTGAACGACCCCTCGCCGAACAGGTCCTGATAGACGTTCGAAATTGCTGCGGCATAGGGTTCGATCCCGCCGGGGCTGGAAAACACCCGCTGGAACAATGACCCTTGGGTGCCGACAGGCAGGGCCGGGGTCACGCGCGGCTGCACGATGCCATACCCCGCCGTGACGCGCCGGGTGACGGGATCGAACACGGCCCGGTTCAGCGGATGAGCCATCTTGCCGATCATCCGCGCCACGGTATCGCGCAAAAGCCGCGTGTCGGCGTCAAGCGTGATCACATAGCGCACATCCTGCGGCACGCCCTTGTTCGGCAGGAAATTGGTATCTTTGGCACCGCGCAGCAGGCGGTTCAGCTCATGCAGCTTGCCCCGCTTGCGCTCCCACCCCATCCAGACCCCTTCAGAGGGATTCCACAAACGTTGGCGGTGCAGAAACACGAAGCGGTCGCCGTGATCGGACGGATAGCGCGCGTTCAGCTGCGCCATGGCCTCCGTCGCTGCGATGATCAGCGGTGGATCCTGCTGCGTCGTCTGACGGTCGGCATCGGGGCCGTCGGACAGCAGCGCATAATGCACCGCTCCCCCGGCACTGGACAGATGATGCACCTCGAGCTGTTCGATCTGGGCCTGAAGGTCGTCCTGTCCGTCCAGCAAAACGGGCACGACAACCAAGGTGCGCAGGTGCGGTGGGATGCCGGAGGATAGATCCAGCCCCGGCAACAACTTCGGGCGCACGGTTCGGGTGACGGCCAGGTTGACCAGTGCAGTGCCCGTTTCGGTTGCGGTGGCAATGCCGGTGAGGGCAAGAACGATCAGTGCCGCCCCATCTGCACCCGTGGACCAGAGCGCCAGTGCAAGCACCCCTGCGGAGGTCATGACGATCCCCCCCAGATAGCCGATCAGCCCCAGCGCGCCCACGGCGCGAGCCAGCCGCATCGGTAGGGTCGGCACGAATCCCACCGACTGTTCCAGCGCCAGCCGTCCCGGTCCGATCAGGGCAAAACCCGGCTCGGCGCCCGCTTGCGCCGTAATTTCAAGCACAGCATCGGCGATGTCGGTCTCGCTGTGCGCCGATCCACGCGCCAGCACCTCAATCGCGGTGCGATAGCTGTTTCGCGTGGCAAAATCCATGGCCGCGAAATCCGACCCGGCGCGCAGTTTGCCGTCGATCAGGCTGACATCCTCAACAAAATCGGCCCAGTCGAGTTCCGACGCCAAACGCATGCTGGTGACGATATTGCGCATTGTGACGTTCGATGCGCCCTGCCGCAACTGGACGTTCTGAACGACGGTCTCGATGGAAGATCCCTTATGATACAGCCGATCCTCCAGCCAGGCGTGCAGCGGCGTATCTGCCGGGTCAAACCCCCGCAAACGCTTGGCGATCTGGGCTGCCACGATGTCATCCAGCGGTGCTGCGGCCAGACCTATCGTCGCGGTCAACAGTGCCTGCTGCGGCGATCCGGAAGGATCGTGTCGGGCCGCCAGCACCTGATCGACGATGCCGTCGGCGATCACCCGCTGCGTGTCGGCCTGCGTGATCTGTTCTGCCAGACGGCGCATGTTCTCGATCTGGACTATACGCTGGGTGATCGCCACGGCCCACAGCTCGCCGATCGAAAGCGGGCTGACCTGCTGATAGGAGGCTACGAACCGGGCAAGGACGGGGCCAGACAACAGGCTGTCGGTGTGGGCGACATAGGCCCAGGTCAGTCCGAACACGCGCGGATAGCCGGCAAAAGGACCGTCGGCCAGTTTCGGCAACTGCCGATAGTACCCCGCCGGCAGATCGTCGTCGATCTGGCGCAGCTGTTGTTCGACAAGATGGAAGTTGTCCAGCAGCCATTCGGCGGCTGGCGCGATGGGGCGCCCCTCCTGCAACGTCTGCGCGCAGGACCGGTAGGCGCCCAGCAGGAAGTCGGCATTGTCCCTGACCCGCTCGGTCAGCGGGCGAACGCGGGTGCCGACCCCCTGCGCCACACCCTGTGCTGCGGCCAGAGACAGCGCGTGATGCTCAAGCCGTTCGGTGCCGAACAGCTCCGAGCGGATCGCGGCGTTGTCCCGCCAGAGGTCCGGCCCGGGCGTCCGCGCCCGGACCGCATCGATCAGGCCCGCACGCCAGTGCGATGCCATCGCCCTTGACGTCACGCGACCTCGCGCGCAGTGGACAGGGTTTGCGATGCGGTCTGTCGGCTGTCATCCGCTGCGTTCTCGACCACAGTTCCAACCGGTTGCCGCAGCGCGTCACATGCATTTGTGGCGGGCAGGTCTGGCCGCACGCGGCGTGCCATGGCCGCCCAATTCTTCTCGATTTGATCCCAGTTCATGAGATGTCCTTTCAGGCAATGTCAGTGACCCGGACGAAAGCAAGGCCATCGCGGCGTGTTCGTAGGTCGGAAAAAGATAAAAGGATACTAGTCAAGCCTGGCCCGTTGGATCGACTGAACGCTGGAGCAGTTCGCCGCCTGTCCGGACCAAGCGCGATGTTTACAGCAAGATGTGCATAGAACTATCTGCGCCGGACAGAGTTCCCGCCCTCGATAATACCATTGATCAGCGCCGCAACGGCGCGATGCAGGTCGTCCCCACCATCCTCGCCCGCGTCATTGGCATGCGCGGCGGCAGCGTCGCGCAGGATACCGATAATCTCATGTTCCGGCAGGACATTTCGATCGTTCAGCGCCAGCAAAAGCGATTCGCAGATCGAAAGCGCGGCAGTTCCAGACACGTCGGATGGTTCAAGCATTGATCTGACCTTGTTGGGGTTGTCGCCCGGGCAGACCTGTTTCTGCCCAAACTTTGGAACACTTTCGCAGATTCATGATACTTTGAACTGAGCCAGATCAGTGTCGCGATACGTTTTGGCAATTAGACGTCCGTCAGGCGACAGCATTCCCGTGATCTCGCCACAAGACGCCTGCCTTTTGAGGAGCGATAACCTTGACAGCCCTGCAAACTCCTTTCGCCCGTAAACTCGGGGCCTTTGTCGCGCTCTCAGACGACGAGATGTCGGCGCTGGACAGGTTGCATGATCGCCGCCGGGCGTTTCCCGTCGGGCGTGACATGGTCCATCAGGGGCAGACCGATTCATCTGCCTATATTCTCGCCGAGGGCTGGGTGTGTTCCTACAAGCTTCTTTCAGGGGGCGCGAGACAGATTGTCGATTTCCAGATTCCGGGTGATTTTCTCGGGTTGCGGTCTGTGCTGTTCAGGACCGCCGACCACAATATCGAGCCTGTGACCAGGGTTGAGGCATCCGAAGTGCTGGTGGAGGATCTGCTGGACACGTTCCGCAAGACACCACGCCTGGCGACAGCCGTTCTGTGGGCAGCATCTCGCGACGAGGCGATGGTGGTCGAGCATCTGGTGGGGATCGGGCGCCGGGATGCCAGAGAGCGGACGGCGCATTTCCTGCTGGAACTGGGGGCCAGGCTGAAACTTGTGGGGCTTGGGTCCACCTCGGGCTATGCCTGCCCGCTGTCGCAATCCCTGCTGTCCGACGCGCTGGGGCTGAGTGCCGTTCATGTCAACCGCGTATTGCGCGAACTGCGCGAGGACGGTTTGGTTACGTTCCAGTACGGGCAGGTCGAGATCCACGACCTCGACCGGTTGGTGAAACTGGCGGATTTCGACATGGCCTACCTCGATCATGACGGTCCGTTGCTGAAATGATCAGGCCGCGGTCATGCCGCCATCGATGCCATAGTCGGAACCATTGACATAGGCCGCATCGTCGGATGCAAGGAATGCCACGACGCCCGCCACCTCTTCGGGTGTGCCATAGCGGCGCATCGGGATCGCAGGGCCGGGTGTTACGGGTGGATCATGCGGCATCCTCCCATGGCGGCGCGCGGGACTGCGGAATCTGGCCGCGGGTGAAGGTCTCGACGACGTGCGTTGCACCGCCGCATTCGCGGCATGTCTGGCGCGGGCCTCGCTCATCGGCATCGGCGCGCCCGTCCTCGCCGGTCGTCCGATCCGGCTTTCGCTCTGTGTCTATCAGACGCCTGATCGTCTTGATCCTGTCGCGACGGATGCCGTTGGCGAGGAAGCCGGTGTGGCGGATGCGGTGGAAGCCGGAGGTCAGGACATGGACCAGGAACCGGCGGATGAACTCCTCCGCGGTCAGATGCATGACCTTCATCCGATCCCCGCGCTTGATCCGGCAGTGCTTCCACCGGAAGGCCACGGTGCGAGCGTCCGCACTGATGAGGCTGTGGTTCGAGATCGCGAGCCGGTGTGTGTAACGGCTGAGATAGGCCAGGACCGCCTCGGGGCCGCCGAATGGGGGCTTGGCGTAGACGACCCAGTCGGCCTGGCGCAGCGGCGCGAGATGGGCCGCGAAGGCGGCGGGGTCGGCCAGCTCCGACAGATCGCCGAAGAACGCCAGCTTGCCTGCCTCGTGCAGCCTGACCAATCCTTCGAGGAACAAGCGCCGGAACAGTCTCGACAGGACCTTCACCAGCAGCAGGAACCCCGGGCGGCAGGCGGTCCACCGGGTGCCATCCGGCGACAAGCCGCCACCCGGCACGATGACATGGACATGCGGGTGATGGGTCATCGCCGAGCCCCAGGTATGCAACACGCTGGTCATGCCAATCCGGGCGCCGAGATGCTTCGGATCGGCCGCAATGGTGAAAAGGGTCGCCGCGCTCAATACCACGCCGACGGCCGACCTGAAGAAGCAGTGGCGCGATCTGTTCGACAGCGAGCCGCCGCCTTTCAATCGCCGCTACTTGGAGAGCCGCATGACGACCCATGACCCCATCCCCGCGCGCCTGGCGGCGCTCAAAACCACGCCGACGTTAGACCTGAAGAAGCAGTGGCGCGATCTGTTCGACAGCGAGCCGCCGCCCTTCAACCGCCGCTATCTGGAAAGCCGTCTCGCCTACCGTATCCAGGAGCTGACTTATGGCGGGCTGAAACCCGAGACGATCCGGCGGCTGGAGCGGCTGGGCGAGGAGCTGGACGGCGGCGACAGGAAGAGGAGCGGTATCCGCGCGAACCTCGACCGCCCGATCACCGGCACGCGGCTGCTGCGCGAGTGGCAGGGCGTCGAGCAGATCGTTTCCGTCACCGCCGACGGCTTCGAATGGCAGGGAAGACCCTACAAGTCTCTCTCCGCCATTGCGCGGGCCATCACCGGCAC
>JBGTLJ010000121.1:0-2719 GCA_041744175.1 Oceaniglobus sp.
ACCCGCCATCCGCGCTGAGCGGCTGCGCGATCTGGCGACGGGCACGGTCCGGCGAACGCGATCATTGGCAAACCCCCAAAAGCGGTTAGTGTTGGCGCCACACCGACCCCGCGCCATAGGCGGGGCGCCCAACAGAGAGGACTTGCCGATGCCGATCCTGAAAACCACCCTGGCTGCATCCGTTGCCGCGCTGGCCTGCACGTCGGCCTTCGCCGAAAACTGGGACATGCCCATGGCCTATCCGGCCGACAATTACCACACCGAAAACGCCCAGACCTTCGTGGAAGGCGTCGCCGAATGCACCGGCGGCGAGCTTGAGATCACAATCCACCCCGGCGGATCGCTGTTCAAGGGCGACGAGATCAAGCGTGCCGTGCAGGTCGGCGAGGCGCAGATCGGCGAACGCCTGCTGTCCGCCCATGCCAACGAGAACCCGGTGTTCGGATACGACTCCATTCCCTTCCTCGCCACGTCGTTCGAAGCCAGCGACAAGCTGCGCGATGCGGCCAGACCGACGCTGACCAAGGTGATGGACGCGCAGAACATGACGCCGCTCTATTCCGTGCCATGGCCGCCCCAGGGGCTTTATTTCAATCAGGCGGTCGAAAGCCTGGCCGACGTGGAGGGCGTCAAATTCCGCGCCTACAACGCCGCCACCGCCCGCGTCTCCGAACTGGCCGGCATGGTGCCGACCCAGATCGAGGCGGCGGAACTGAAACAGGCGCTGGCCACCGGCGTCGTGGCGTCGTTCATCTCTTCGGGCTCCACCGGGGTCGATGAAAAGGTATGGGAGGATCTGACCCATTTCTACGACGCCAAGGCCTGGCTGCCGAGGAACACGGTCTTTGCGAACAACGACGCCCTTGCAGGGCTGTCTGACAGCGCGCGCACCTGCCTGATGGACGAGGCCGCCAAGGCCGAGGCACGGGGCAGCGAAACCGCGGCAAGCCTGTCGGGCGGGTTCCTCGACCAGCTGGCGGCGGGCGGCATGACCGTCAGCGAACCGGGCGCGGCACTGGCGGGCGATCTGGAACAGATCGGCGGCACTATGACCGACGAATGGCTGGCAGAGGCGGGCGAGGACGGCAAGGCCATCGTCGACACATACCGCAACTAGGGCGTGTCGCGTCTGACCGGACTACGGTATTTGCCCATTGGCCCGGCGCCGCGTTCGCGTGGACGAATATGTCCGGGCCGCCGGGCGGATCCAATTGATCGCAACAGGCACTAGGCCCCGCACATCGGCCCCCGGACGACTTGCCGGGGGCCTTATCGTGCCAGCCCGAAAGGATCGTCCATGCGCGCCGCCCTCGATCGGCTCTACCTGACCTCGGGCCATGCCGCCGCACTCGCGCTGCTGGCGATCCTCGGCCTTGTCATCGCGCAGATGGTGGCGCGCTGGTTCGGACTCTTGTTCAAGGGCGGCGCGCAATATGCGGGCTATGCCATGGCCGCCACATCGTTCCTCGCCATGGCCTATACGTTCAACCACGCCGCGCACATCCGGGTGTCGCTGTTCGTCAATGCCGCCGGGCGCTGGCGGCGCGGGGTGGAGATCTGGTGCTACACGCTCGCCGCCCTGTCGGGCTGTTTTCTGGCCTGGTACGCGGTCAAGGCCACCCGGCTTTCGGCCCGGATCAACGACATCTCCCAAGGCCAGGACGCCACGCCGCTCTGGATGCCGCAGACCTTCATGGCCATCGGCGCGGTGATCTTCGCCGTGGCACTGGTGGACAACCTGATCCGCCTGCTGATGACTGACTGGCAAGGCGTCGAGGACGACGCCCCGTGGCCGACCGCCCTGTTCGGCTCGCGCCCGTCCCGCATCGCCCTGACCGCCGCTGTCCTGCTGGTGGTCTACGGCGCGGCGCAGATGATGACCGGGTTCGACCGCGACGCAGTCACGCTCAAGATCGGGATTTTCCTCTTCGTGCTGTTCTTCCTGCTCGGGACCGGCCTGTGGGTCGGCCTCGCGCTGTTCGGCGTCGCCTATATCGGGATGATCGGCTTCACCACGCGCGATCCCGGGAATGCGATGATCATCACGGTCTGGACCGGGGCCAGTTCATGGACCCTCACCGCCCTGCCCCTGTTCATCTGGATGGGCGAAATCCTCTATCGAACAAAGCTTTCCGAGGATATGTTCAAGGGTCTCGCGCCCTGGATGGCGCGCATCCCCGGCGGGTTGCTGCACACCAACGTGGTCGGCTGCACGGTCTTTGCCGCCGGGTCGGGATCGTCGTCGGCGACCCTGACGACGGTCGGCAAGATGTCGATCCCGGAGTTGCGCGCCCGAGGCTATCCGGAATACATGACCATCGGCACGCTGGCGGGCGCGGCCACCCTCGGGCTGATGATCCCGCCGTCGCTGACACTGATCGTCTACGGCGTCACGGTGCGCGAAAGCATCACCAAACTGTTCATGGCGGGGGTGCTGCCCGGCCTCGTCCTGGCTGCGATGTTCATGCTCTACATCGTGGCGTGGTACTATCTGAAGCCGGGCCAGCGCCCGGCACCCGAACCGCGAATCGGCTTTGCGGCGGCCTTGAAGAATTCCGCCCTGCTGATCCCGGTGATCGCGCTTGTGGTGGTGGTAATCGGCAGCATGTACACCGGCTGGGCCACCGCGACCGAAGCGGCGGCCTTTGGCGTGGTCGGCGCGCTGACTCTCGCCGCGCTGCAGGGGTCGCTGACCCGCGTGACGTTCGTTGAATCACTG
>JBGTLJ010000122.1:0-5692 GCA_041744175.1 Oceaniglobus sp.
CGCCCGGGACCCGCCCGCGCGTCGAGTGGTCCCGCGGGCGGATGCGCCCCCGCCAGCCGGATGCGCATGGCGGCGACATCGTCGAACACCTTCCGCGCGTCACGGGGCTGTTCTAGCACATCGTCGATCACCGCCCCGACATCCGCACACAGCGCGGCGTCCCCCGCGACCGGGCGGGAGCGCAGCAAGGCAAGGTGTTCCCAGGTCCAGGCCTCGTTGCGCTGATAGTCGGCGAATGCAGCAAGCGACGTCGCCACCGGTCCCTGCCGACCCGACGGGCGCAAACGCATGTCGACCTCATAGAGCCGTCCCTGGGACATCGGAGCCGACAGCGCCGTCACCAGCGCCTGGGTCAACCGCGCAAAATAGGGCCGGGTGGCAAGGGGGCGGTCGCCGGTCGATGCCACAGTGTCCCCGGCATCGTAGATGACGATCAGATCGAGGTCGGACGCCGCGTTAAGCCGTCCCGCCCCAAGCGAGCCCATACCCAACACCATGGCCCCACGCCCCGGCGGCGCGCCGTGCCGGACGGCGAACTGCGCAACCACACGGGGCCAGACTGCACGCAGGACCGCATCCGCGACTTCGCCGTATTGCATGCCTGCCTCTTGCGCGTCGATCAGTCCGCGCAACAGGTGAACGCCGATGCGAAACGTCCATTCCTTCGCCCAGGCACGCACGACGTCAAGCCCGCGTTCGTAATCCGTGCCGCCGTCGCGCAACCGAAGCTCTAGGTCGCCGTCCAGCAGGGCCTGCCCCGGCCAGGACGCGAAGAACGCACCGTCCAGCACGGCATCCAGAACCCCCGCGTTGCGCGCGAGATAGGCGGCAAGATCCGGGGCGGTGTCGGCGATGTCGATCACCAGATCGACAAGCTGGGAATTTGCCTCGAACAGCGAAAACAGCTGAACCCCAGCCGGCAGGCCGCGCAGGAACCCGTCCAGATGCAGCAGCGTGCGTTCCGGTGCCGCACTGTCGCCAAGGCGACGCAGCAGATCGGGCAGCAGCCGGTCGAAAATTTCCTGCGCGCGGGGCGAACGCAGCGCGGGATAGCTGCGCCACTGCCTGACGATCTCGGCCTGTTCCGCGGTGAGGCGCAGTGCGGGTTTCGACACCGGGCCGGGCGCGAAGAACCCCTCGCAGATCCTGTGGACCCTTGCCAGACGGTCCGCGAGGTCGCGGCAGAGATCGGCGGTGTCGCGATCCATCATGCACGCCAGCCGTTCCATTCCGCGGTCGGACTGTGGAAGATCGTGGGTCTGGGCGTCGGCGATCATCTGCAACCGGTGTTCGACCTCGCGGTGGCGGCGATAGTCCTCGGACAGGGTCTTGGCCAGATCGGGCTCCACCCACCCGGCGCCGGCAAGCCGCTCGAGCCCGTCGAGCGTACCGCGCACCCGCAACGAAGGATCGCGCCCCCCGGCGATCATCTGCCTTGTCTGGGTGAAGAACTCGATCTCGCGGATACCGCCGAGCCCCAGTTTCATGTCATGTCCGGCCAGTACGATATCGGGGCCGGTCGCCCTGTGATCGCGGATCCTCAGGCGCATGTCATGGGCATCCCGGATCGCGGCGAAATCGAGATGTCGGCGCCACACGAACGGGCGCAGCCGGTCGAGATAGGCGGCGCCCGCTGAAATGTCGCCGCCGCAGGGGCGCGCCTTGATATGCGCGGCCCGTTCCCATGTGCGTCCCAGACTTTCGTAATACCGGTATGCGGCCTCCATGCTCAACGCGACCGGGGTGACGCCCGGATCGGGACGCAAGCGCAGATCGGTGCGGAACACATAACCGTCGGCGGACACATCCGACAGCAGGGCTGCCATCGCGCGGGTAGCGCGCACGAACCCCGGCCGCGCCTGCTGAAAGGTTTCGGGATCGAACCGGCTTTCGTCGATCAGACAGATGAGGTCTATATCGGACGAATAGTTGAGTTCTCCCGCCCCCATCTTGCCCATCGCCAGCGCGCACAGTCCACCTGCGACGTCCAGATCGCCGGTTCCGACGCCCGGCAGGCGACCGCGAGCATGTTCGCGAACGACCATGGCACGCAACGCGCGGTCGACCGCCAGATCGGCCAGTCGCGTCAAGGCGTCGGTCACCTGCGCAAGCGACCAGACCCCGCCGAGATCGGCCAGCGCGACAAGCAGCGCCGTGCGCCGCTTAGCCAGTCGCAGACCCACTGGCAATGCGCTGTCCGGCAGGTTCGCGGCATCCCGCAGCAGATCGTCGAATGCAGTTTCCGGAGCGCTGCACATGGCAAGGCGCAGCCAGTCGGACTCGCGTTCCATCAGGCCCTTCAGATAGGGGCTGCATCCCGCAGCGGCGCGCAACAGGCCGCGTGTTTCGGGGGTAAGGTCCGCAAACAGTGCGGCCACCTCTTCGGCGCGGTCGCAATCGAACGTACGCGGTGTGCGGATGATGCGCGAGGCAAAGATCATGGCATGACGCTGTGCCACGACCGTGCCCCGGTCAAGCTCTGTCGCCCGGACAGGGCGCCCCGCCGAAGGTTCATACGCATTTTCGACAGATGTAAATTTGTTTTACATTCGGCCTTGCGCCGGACGGGATGCGCCCTCATATCGCTAATGTGAAAGACATTCACATCAGAGCCGAACCTACCGAAGCCCAACATACGGAGACCACTATGAGCACTTTCGCCGATACCCCCCGCACCCAAATGTCGTGGTTTACACGTACCGAAGCCTGGCTCGACGACAAGGGCAAGGCTGCGTGGATCGCCGCGATGGTGGCAGGTTTCATCATTTTCTGGCCCATCGGCCTCGCCCTTCTCGCCTATATGACATGGAGCAAACGCATGTTCAGCAGATCCCTTCGGACCCGTCGCAACCACAATCCGATGAGCGCCTTCCGCAGTTCGGGCAACACCGCCTTCGACGCTTACAAGGCCGACACGCTTCGCCGTCTCGAAGACGAACAGACCGCGTTCCAGGAATTTCTCCAGCGTTTGCGGGACTCCAAGGACAAGGCCGAATTCGACCAGTTCATGGATGACCGCGGCGGCCGCAACGACAAGGGCAACGCCGCGCCGATCGAAAGCTGATCACGACCTCCCATCGCGGTCCATTGGTTCGCCCCGCGGGGCGGACCATGTCGCGGCTGATCGAAATCGCCGCAATCCCAGAAACAGCGATCCCGACAAAAGGATACCGGTTCCATGCAATATGCCACCCTGCAGTCTGACCAGTTGCCCGGTCCGGGTCTGCCCGACCCCGACACGCAGTCGGCGTTCTATGCAGATGTCGCCAGCAAACGATTTTTTGCCTGGATGGTGGACATCCTGCTGATCGGAATTCTGACCGTGATCACCCTGCCGCTGACGCTGTTCATCGGGGTCTTCTTCCTGCCGCTGCTGTTTGGCGCGATCAGTTTCATGTACCGCGTGATCAGCCTGACCAATCGCTCGGCAACCCCCGGAATGCGGCTGATGTCTGTCGAACTGCGCACGGCCACCGGAGATCGCTTTGATCTGGGTGCCGCATTCGCGCACACCCTTGGCTATGCAGTTTCCGTCGCGATGTTCCCGCTGCAGATGGTCTCGATCGTGCTGATGATGACATCCTCGCGCGGCCAGGGTCTGAGCGACCTCTTCCTCGGCAGTGTGGCAATCAACCGCGCAGCGGACTGACGTTGCAACGGGGGCTTGGCGGAACGATGCGCTGTTGCTAACGTGCGCCAACTGACGTGCGGGAACACATGCGCCATACCCTTCCGATAGCGCCACAATTCTATGTCACAGCGCCCCAGCCCTGCCCCTACCTGGAGGGCCGGATGGAGCGCAAGCTTTTTACGGCATTGCAGGGCGAGTATGCTGAGACACTGAACGATTCCCTGTCGCAACAGGGCTTTCGACGGTCCCAGAATGTTCTCTATCGTCCGTCCTGCGCCGAATGCTCTGCCTGTCTGTCCGCGCGCGTCAAGGTGGCTGATTTTTCGCCGTCGCGCACCCAGCGAAAGATCATCCGGCGGAACGCCGCGCTCAGGCGTGAGGCGAATTCGCCCTGGGCGACCGAAGATCAGTACGCGCTGTTCCGCAGATATCTTGACCGTCGCCATGCCACCGGAGGCATGGCCGACATGGATATTTTCGAGTTCGCGGCGATGATCGAGGAAACGCCGATCCGCAGCCGTGTGATCGAATATTCCCGGCCGGGATCGAACCCGCGCAACCGCGATCTGGCGGCGGTCTGCCTGACCGATGTTCTGGCCGACGGGCTGTCGATGGTCTATTCGTTCTATGACACCGACCGGCCGGTCGAGAGCCTTGGCACCCATGTCATTCTCGATCATATCGAAATCGCCCGCGAGGCGGATCTGCCCTATGTGTATCTGGGCTACTGGGTGCCGGGCAGTCCCAAGATGGGGTACAAGGCCAGGTTTTCGGGGTTGGAGGTCTATGCCGGCGGCCGATGGCAGGTGATGGGCGACGCCGCCGATTACTCGGCCGAACTTCACCCCCTGTCCACCGATCCCATCGCCGAACAGGTCGCCCAGATCAATCTGCCGGACAGCCGCCCGACAAAATAGACGACGGCCACAGTCACCC
Organism: Oceaniglobus sp.; assembly: GCA_041744175.1. Classification (GTDB taxonomy): domain Bacteria; phylum Pseudomonadota; class Alphaproteobacteria; order Rhodobacterales; family Rhodobacteraceae; genus Oceaniglobus. The sequence goes on from JBGTLJ010000122.1 coordinate 4,568, forward strand.
TTTCGCCCGTCCGCAGGACGGCCGGAGCTGTTGGGTCTGATGGTTCAATCAGGCCACGTCCTGCACGCCGCACACCGCCCGGTTCCCCTTGGGGCGATCAGTTGCTCATCAAATCCGGTATGATCGTCACCACACCCGGGAACACCGCCAGCATGGCCAATGCCCCGATCTGGATCAGCACGAAGGGAATGATGCCGCGATAGATGTGCCCCGTCGTCACCTCTTTCGGCGCGACCCCGCGCAGATAGAACAGAGCGAAGCCGAAGGGTGGTGTCAGGAACGACGTCTGCAGGTTCACGGCGATCATGATCGTCACCCAGCTGGGATCAAGCGTGCCGCCATAGATCACTGGTCCGACGATGGGGATCACGATATAGATGATCTCGAGGAAATCGAGCACGAAGCCCAGAACGAACAGCACCAGCATGACCAGCAGGAACACTGTCCATTCATTGTCGAAGCTGCGCAGGAAATCCTGGATATAGTGTTCGCCCCCGAACGAGATCACCACGAGATTGAGCAGCTGCGACCCGATGAGGATGGTGAACACCATGCTTGTCACCTTGGCCGTCTCCCGTACTACCGGCGGCAGGACGCCCCCGGCAAACAGCACCCAGCAGGAATAGAGCAGACCGAAGAGCGCAAACAGATACGCCGCCTGGGCCACCACGAAGGCAATGGCATTTTCGGCCGTCACCGTGCCGGTGTTGACTCGCAGGTCGAAGTTGATGCCGACGAGCAGCATGATCAGCAGCGCGAATGATGCCATCACCACGATCCGCCCCGACCGGCCGGTATCGCTCAGCTTGCGATACGCGGCCAGCATCAGCGCCCCGCCCGCGCCCAGCGCGGCGGCGGGTGTCGGATTGGTGATGCCGCCCAGAATCGAGCCGAGCACCGCAACGATCAGCACCAGAGGCGGAAACACGACGCGGATCAGATCGTTGTGGGCCATGCGGCGCACCGCTTCGGTCAGGCCGTAGAAGACCAGTACAAGGGGAATGGCCAGCAGCACGATCATCGTGCCGGGGGTCGTCAGCGGCCCGACCAGCAGCACATCGACCGCAAGCATGAGAAGAACGCCGATGGCGCCCACGATCAGCGGCCGCGCGTCAGACGACGGCG
>JBGTLJ010000123.1:0-3428 GCA_041744175.1 Oceaniglobus sp.
GCTGGCGCTGAACCCGACGGTGATGCTTTTCGACGAACCGACATCGGCGCTGGACCCCGAACTGGTGGGCGATGTCCTCGACGTGATGCGCGACGTCAAGGCGCAGGGGATGACCATGCTGGTGGTCAGCCACGAGATGAAGTTCGCCCGCGACGCCGCCGACCGGGTGATGTTCATGGACCGCGGGCAGATCGTCGAGCAGGGCACGCCGGATCGGATCTTCGGCGCCGCCGAACACCCGCGCACGCGTGCGTTCCTGTCGCGGTTCCATAGCTAGACGGATGGCGGGGTTCGTTGATACCTTCCTCGATGCTGCGGTGCTGGCGCGCTATGCACCGGATATCCTGCGCGGTGTCGGCGTGACGGTGATCCTGTCGGTGCTGATCGTTTTGTCCGGCGTGGCACTGGGGCTGGCGCTGGCCTGTGTCCGGGCCTATCGGATCGCGCCGCTGTCCGTCGCCATCGTGATTTTTGCAGACGTTCTGCGCGCACTGCCGCCTCTGGTGCTGATCCTGCTGGTGTTCTTCGGACTGCCGAACATCGGCGTGATGCTGTCGTCCTTCACGGTGCTGTATCTGGTCCTGACCCTGGTTCTGGCCGCATTCGCCGAGGAAATCGTCTGGGCCGGCATCACCGCCACCCCGAAAGGCCAGTGGGAGGCGGCGCGCTCCACCGGGCTGAGCTTCAGCGGCACCCTTGTTTACGTGGTGCTGCCCCAGGCCGTGCGCATGGTGATCCCGCCGCTCACCAACCGGGCCATCGCGATCACCAAGATGACCGCGCTCGGGATGGTGATCGGCGTGCCCGACATCCTTGGCCAGGCGACGACGGCCCAGTCGTTCAGCGCCAATGCCTCGCCCCTGACGCTGGCCGCCATCGCCTATGTGCTGCTGTTCCTGCCCCTCGTCATCGCGTCGCGCTGGCTCGAATCGCGCTTTGCGCCGCCGGGGGCCTGATGGAGCAGATCGCGCAGCAGTTCTTCAACCTCGAGATCATGGCAAAGGCGCTGCCGCTGGTGCTGCGCGGTCTCGCCATGACCCTGCTGATCTGCGCGGTCGTGATACCGCTGGGCGCGCTCGGCGGGCTTCTTGCCGCGCTCGGGTCGGTGGCGCGGGTCCGGGCGCTGCGCTGGCTGTCCATCGGATTCGTCGATCTCTTCCGCGCCATTCCGCCTCTGGTGCTGCTGATCTTCATCTATGCCGGGTTGCCCTTCGCGGGGCTGCGCCTGTCGCCCTTCGCCGCTGTCAGCATCGGGTTCTTTCTGAACAATTCCGCCTATTTCGCGGAAATCTTCCGCGCGGGCCTGCTGTCGGTGCCGAGGGGCCAGGCAGAGGCGGCACGATCGACCGGCCTTGGCCCGGCGCAGACGCTGATCTGGGTGACGCTGCCCCAGGCGGTGCGCAACGTGCTGCCCGATCTGCTGTCCAACGTGGTCGAGGTGGTCAAGCTGACGTCGCTTGCCTCGGTGGTCAGCCTCGGCGAAATGCTGCACGCGGCGGGCCTCGTGCGCTCGCTCACCTACAACGCCTCGCCGCTGGTTCTGGCGGCGGGGATCTACCTTGTGCTGCTCTGGCCGCTGATCCGACTGATTGCGCGGTTCGAGCGTCGGATCGCCGGATAGGAAAGGAAACGCGCCATGCGTGAAATCGTGATCGGAGGGGCGCAGCTGGGCCCGATCCAGAGGGCCGAGGAGCGCGGATCGGTCGTGGCGCGGATGATCGCGCTGCTCGACGCGGCGGCTGGCGCGGGTTGCGATCTGGTGGTCTTTCCGGAACTGGCGCTCACCACGTTCTTTCCGCGCTGGTGGATGGACGATCCCGACGAGATCGCCGCGTATTACGAGACCGCGATGCCCAACGCTGCGGTGCAGCCGCTGTTCGACGAGGCGGCGCGCCACGCCATCGCCATCACCTTCGGCTACGCCGAGAAAACGCCGGACGGTCGGCTGTTCAACACTTCGATCCTGACCGACCGAACCGGCAGGATCGTCGGCAAGTACCGAAAGGTGCATCTGCCCGGCCACAGCGATTACGACGAGACCCGCGCGTTCCAGCATCTGGAAAAGAAATATTTCGAACCCGGCGATCTGGGCTTTCCGGTCTGGCGCAATCTGGACACCTGGATGGGCATGTGCATCTGCAACGACCGCCGCTGGCCGGAGGTGTACCGCGAAATGGGGTTGCAGGGGGTCGAACTGATCACGCTGGGCTACAACACGCCCGCGGTGAACAGCCAGGACCGCGAAGAGGGGCTGGAGCGGCGGCTCTATCATTCCGACCTGTCGATGACGGCGGGGGCCTATCAGAATTCCGCCTGGGTGGTGGGTGTCGCAAAGGCCGGCGACGAGGACGGACATCCGCTGATGGGCGGGTCGATCGTCGTCGATCCGAATGGCATGGTGGTGGCACGCGCGGGCTCCGAAGGGGACGAGCTGATCGTCCACGCCTGCGACATGGATCTCTGCAACTTCGGCAAGGCGACGATCTTCGACTTCGCCCGCCACCGCCGCGTCGAACACTATGCACGCATCACCGGTCAGGCCGGGGTGATTCACCCGGCCGGTGACGCCGCCCCGGAATGACCCTGACGCTCAACCTCGATGCCCTTGCCCCGGCGATCCGCTACAAGCTGCTGACAGCGGTGGTGATCCCGCGCCCTGTTGCGTGGGTGACGACCCTGGGCGCGGACAAGACGGTCAATGCCGCGCCCTATTCGTTCTTCAACCTGTTCGGCCAAGACCCGGCGCTGGTGATCCTGGGGCTGGAACATCGCGCCGACGGAACGCCGAAGGACACCACCGCGAACATCCGCCACAACGGCGAATTCGTGGTCAACATCGCAACTCCCGATCTGGCAACCGCGATGGTCGGCACTGCCGCCGCCTATCCGGCCCATATCTCGGAACCGGGCGCCCTGGGGCTGGCCCTTGCGCCCTCGGTCCATGTCGCGCCGCCGCGTCTGGCCGATGCGCCCGTTGCCATCGAATGCCGGATTCTGACGACCTGGTCGTTCTCGCCGGAACGCGACATCGTGGTGGGACAGGCCGTCGGGCTGGCGGCGCGCGACGGTCTCATCGACACCGAAACCTGGCATGTCCACTGGGGCGGCGATTATCCGGTCGCGCGTCTGTTCGCCAACCGCTACGCTCGGCTGGAAGAAATCACGCCCCGTGCCATCCCGAGCCTCAGTGAGGAAACATGACATGCCCATGATCGACCGCGATTCCAGCGGTGTGTTCATCATCGCCGCCACGCCGTTCGACGATCACGGCGCGCTGGATCTGGCCAGCACCGATGCCATGGTCGATTTCTATCTCGACACCGGGGTCAGCGGGATGACGATCCTCGGCATCATGGGCGAGGCCCCCTAGATGGCGGGCGACGAGGCCGTGATGTTCGCGCGTCACGTGCTGGGCCGGGTCGCGGGCC
>JBGTLJ010000124.1:0-4724 GCA_041744175.1 Oceaniglobus sp.
CCCCGATGAGCGAAGGTCAGGTGACGGGCGCGCGGTCTGGCAACGTGCGCACCGCACCGCAGCGGGCCCGCGAGCCCGACATCGTGGAGCGGATCATTGACGACGTGCTGGGCAGCATCTTCGGGCGGCGCAACTGACCGGCGGCAGGAGATGCCGCAAACGACCTGTCGAAAGCCAGGCCGCAACCGATCTTGCGGCGGAGCAGGCCGTGACCGACCTTGTGGCAAGGAAAGCTGCGATTGAGCTGTCGACGCGGTGCCGCGGCCACCTTCCCGCCAGCCATGCCGCAACGGACCGGTCGACGGCGATGCCGACGCCTCACTCGACGATGCCGATGTCCTTGGACATCGTCACCGTGCCCCTGGGGGCGTCCGGCGCGCAGCTGTCATAACGGAAGGCGTGGCCGTCCCAGGCGATGATCAGCCCACCATCCTCGGCTGCGCGCATGAACAGCGCGCGGGAGGTCCACGCCTCGCCGTTGCCTGAACACGCCATGTCGTAGAGCACGGCATCCATGTCGCGGACATTGACCGGGCCGGTCATGCGGCACTGGGAGTTCAGCCCGAACAGCACGTCGTCGCCGATCCTGAGGGCGCCGCCGTCGCCGCCGACCCGGGTGCAATCGCTGGTGGGCGACGACCGGTAGAGCCCGTCGAACGGACCGGCGGCCGCCGGGCCGGTGCAACCCATGGCAATCGCGATGGCAGTCAGGGCAAGCCCCGGCAGGGGGCAGGATTGTATCGGTTCGACCGCCATCGCAGGATCCGTTCCCTTCGCGTCCGTTGCGTTGCGATATCCGGTCTGCACGACAAGTCGAAACAATTGGTGAATTTCACGCCGGCTGCCGCACCTATGGCGCCTGTAGGCCGATCCTGTCCCATGCACAGTTGTTTAACCCGATTGGTGGGATACAAGGGGCGCCGGAAACGGCTGGAATGCATACCGGGACCTGTGGGTGAGTGGCGTGGCGATGAACAAGATGAATACGGCGGCGGGCCTTGACGAACTTGCCAAGACCCGTGCCGAAAGCCGAAGCCTGTTCTGGACGGTCGGCATCTTCAGCTTTTTTGTGAACCTTCTGATGCTTACCGGCCCGCTGTTCATGTTGCAGGTCTATGACCGGGTGCTGGGAAGCCGCAGCGAGGCGACGCTGGTCGGCTTGTTCGTGCTGATGGGATTTCTGTTCCTGATGATGGGAATCCTCGACTATGCCCGTGGGCGAATCATGGCGCGGGTCGGCGCGCGGTTCCAGAGCAGGCTGGACCGCCGGGTCTTTGCGGCGATGGTGCGCAAGGCCGCGATCGCCCCCGAAAAAGAGGCGGCGGCGACCAACAATCTGCGCGATCTCGAATCGGTGCAGCGGTTCCTGACCTCGCCGGTGCTGCTGGCGCTGTTCGACATGCCGTGGACGCCGGTTTTCCTGATCGGCATCGCGCTGTTCCACCCCTGGCTCGGGATGCTGGCGGTGGGCGGCGGACTGCTGCTGGTGATCGTCGCAATCGTCAACCAGGTCACGACCGTCGGCCCGGTGATGCAGGCCAATCAGGCCACGGTGCGCGCCGAACGCATGGCCGAACAGATCCGGGTCGAGGCCGAACTGGTCCGCTCGCTGGGGATGCAGGATTCGACATTCAGCCGCTGGCAGAAGCTGCGCGCGATGTCGCTGATCCAGACCATCACCGCTGCCGACCGCAGCGGCGGTTTCACCGCCACGTCCAAGACGTTCCGCATGTTCCTGCAATCCACGATGCTGGCGCTGGGTGCCTATCTGGTGCTGCAACAACAGATGACCCCGGGGGGCATGATCGCCGCGTCGATCCTGATGGGCCGTGCACTGGCGCCCATCGACATGGCCCTGGGCCAGTGGCAGGTGGTGCAGCGGGCGCGCGAGGGCTGGCAGAAACTGGCCGAACTTCTCAGCGAAGTGGCGCAGGAACCGCCGCGCACCGCGCTGCCCAAGCCGCGGGCGCGCCTGTCTGTGGTGCAGGTGACGATCATTCCGCCGGGCGAACAGCAGGCGAGCGTCCGGATGGTCAGCTTCGATGTGGATCCCGGTGAGGCGGTTGGCGTGATCGGCCATTCGGCTTCGGGCAAGTCCACCCTTGCGCGCGCGATCGTCGGCGTCTGGCGGCCTTCGGGCGGCAAGATCCGGCTCGACGGTGCATCGCTGGACCAGTACGAACCGGACGTGCTGGGCCAGCACATCGGCTATCTTCCCCAGCGCGTGCAGCTGTTCGACGGCACCATCGCCGAAAACATTGCCCGCCTGCAGCCCGATGCGCGCGACGAGGACATCGTCAGCGCCGCCCAGAAGGCCGCCGCCCACGACATGATCCTGAAGATGCCCGATGGCTACGACACGCTGGTCAGTCCGACGGGCGGGCGGCTTTCGGGCGGTCAGATGCAGCGCATCGGCCTCGCCCGTGCGATGTTCGGCGATCCGGTGCTTCTGGTCCTCGACGAACCGAACTCGAACCTCGACAACGAAGGCTCCGAGGCGCTGAACGCGTCGATCCGGCAGATGAAGGCTGAGGGAAAATCGATCCTCATCATGGCGCACCGGCCCGGAGCGATCAAGGAATGCGACAAGCTGCTGGTGATGGAGGGCGGCGTGCGCCGCGCCTTCGGGCCGCGTGACGAGGTGTTGAAAGAAATGGTGAGCAATCACAAGGACATCGCGCTGGCGCCCGTCCGGGCAGGTGCGCAATGACCGACGATCGCGGCTGGTCCGCCACGCGTCCGGTTGTCATCGGGCTGATCGGGCTTCTGATTCTTGTCGGCGGCTTCGGAACATGGTCCGTGCTGACCCAGATTTCCGGGGCGATCATCGCCTCGGGGCAGATCGAGGTCGATCGCAACCGGCAGGTGGTCCAGCACCCGGACGGCGGGGTCGTCGTCGAAATTCTCGTGGATGAGGGTGACCGTGTCGAACGGGGCGACACTTTGGTGAAACTGGACCCGACGATCCTCAGATCGGACCTGAACACGGTGGAAAGCCAGCTTTTCGAACTGATGGCGCGTCGCGGCCGACTGACGGCCGAACGCGACGGGCTCGACCTCATCACATTCGATCCCGAACTGCTCGACGTGGCCGCGGCCAATGCCGAGGTCGCGGAGCTGGTCGACGGGCAGGAGCGGCTGTTCAGGGCGCGGATTTCATCGAACGAACAGCAGATCGAACAGCTTCAGCTTCGCCGCCAGCAGATCACCAGCCAGATCAGCGGTGTCGTCGCCCAGCAGCAGGCATTGACGACTCAGCTTGAACTGATCGGACAGGAACTGGAAAGCCAGCAGTCGCTGCTGGATCGCGGTCTGGCCCAGGCCAGCAGGGTCATCGGGCTCCAGCGCGAGGATGCCGGGATGCGCGGCACCGTGGGCGAACTGACCGCCGGCGCCGCCGAGGCGCACGAGAGGATCACCGAGATCGAGCTGGAGATCCTGCGCCTGGACACCACCCGGCGCGAAGAGGCGATCACCCAGATCCGCGATCTGCAGTACCGCGAGCTGGAGCTTGCCGAGCGTCGTCGCACCCTGATCGAGAGGCTGTCGCGCCTTGACATCAAGGCGCCGGTCGCGGGAATTGTCTATGGAATGACCGTGTTTGCCGAACGCTCGGTGATCCGCGCCGCCGATCCGGTGCTGTTCATCGTGCCCCAGGACCGGCCGCTGGTCATCGCGGCGCGCATCGAATCGATCCATATCGACCAGGTCCACCTGGGCCAGGAGGTGGTCCTGCGGTTTTCGGCCTTCGATTCGCGTACGACGCCGGAGTTCACCGGCACGGTCACGCTGATTTCGGCGGACGCGTTCACCGACGACAGGACGCCGGGCGCATTCTACCGCGCCGAGATCCAGCTTGCCGAAGGTGAGATCGACAAGCTTCCCGGCAATCTCGTCCTGCTTCCGGGTATGCCGGTCGAGGCGTTCCTGCGCACCGAGGACCGCACGCCGATCGCCTATCTTCTCAAGCCGCTGGCAGATTATTTCGTCAAGGCTTTCCGCGAAAGCTGACGCTGGCCCTTTCCGGCGCCCGGTTGTCGCGATAGCGTCGGTGCGACCAGATCCCGAAAGGACGCACCATGGGAAAGATCGAAGACCGGCTTGGCGAACTGGGCGTGACGCTGTCCGATGCCCCCGCTCCCGCCGCCAACTACGTGCCGTTCGTGACCGTTGGAGATACGGTCTATGTTTCGGGCCAGATTTCGCGCGATGACAGTGGGCTGATCGTCGGCAAGATCGGTGCCGATCTGAGCGTCGAGGATGGCGCCGCCGCGGCCAGGACCTGCGCGATCGCGCTTCTGGCGCAACTCAAGGCGGCTTGCGGTGGCGATCTTGACCGACTGGTGCGGGTGGTCAAGCTGACTGGTTTCGTGAATTCCACCGCCGATTTCCAGGACCAGCCCAAGGTGATCAACGGATGTTCGGATTTCCTGGTCGAGGCGCTGGGAGAGGCGGGGCGCCACGCGCGCTCCGCGGTGAGCGCGGGCGCGCTTCCCCTCGGGGTCGCCGTCGAGATAGAGGGAATCTTCCAGATCCGATGATCGGCGCATTTCTGGCGGCGCCGCTGGCGCATCGCGGGCTGCACGACAAGACCGAGGGACGGCCCGAAAACAGCCGCGCTGCGTTTCGCGCAGCGATGGATGCAGGATACGGCATCGAACTGGATGTGCAGCGCGCCGCCGACGATACGGCCATGGTGTTCCACGACGACGACCTCGGTCGGC
>JBGTLJ010000125.1:0-3205 GCA_041744175.1 Oceaniglobus sp.
CGCCGCCTTCGGAGCGCTGCAGGAGCACCACGCCGATCAGGCACAGCGCCAGGATCAAATGCACGACGAGAACGATGTTTTCCATGTGGCGGGGCCTTTGGATCAGCGACAGGCGGTATCTAAAAGGCCGAAGGCCGCGCCGCAACCCCGGATCGGCTATTCGTCCACGTCGTCCACATCCGCCTGCCCCGACAGACGGCGGCGCACGATGCTCCAGGACAGCCCGATGCCAAGGACCACGGACAGCGCGAACAGGCCCAGCCAGGTGTTCATGTCGCGATTGTCCAGCCGCAGGATCCCATAGTCGTAGAGCACCCAGATCAGTGCGGCGACCAGCGCGGCGATCAGCGCCATTCCAAGCCCGCCGATGGAGCGCAGCGTGGCACGCAGATAGATGATGTAGCCGATCAGCAGAACGACCCCCAGCAGCACCGCCATCGGGGTCTGGTCGCCCCAGTTGGCCCGGGTCCAGCGGATGTAATTCCATGGCGTCGGATTGAACGTGACCGCCAGCAGGACGAAGGCAAACAGCCAGCGCAGCAGGATTCCCATTTTCATCTCCGTCAGATCGATGCGCGCGGGATGCCAGAGCCGGCGTGCCGCGTAAAGGCGGTGACGGCGCGAATTGGGTTTGTCCTGTGCCGACGGCGCGCCTATACGGGTCCGGGCCGCGCGGGCGGCACCGGATCGCGAAAGGATGCCGCATGGCAAACGTCGTCGTCGTCGGCGCCCAGTGGGGCGACGAAGGAAAGGGCAAGATCGTCGATTGGCTGAGCGAACGGGCCGATGTGATCGCCCGGTTCCAGGGCGGGCACAACGCGGGCCATACCCTGGTCATCGACGGCAAGGTCTACAAGCTGTCGCTGCTGCCCTCGGGGATCGTGCGACCCGGCAAGCTGTCGGTGATCGGCAACGGCGTGGTGCTGGACCCATGGCATCTGGTGAAGGAAATCGCGGCGTTGCGCGACCAGGGGGTGGTGATCACGCCTGAAAACCTGATGATCGCTGAAAATGCGCCCCTGATCCTGCCGATTCACGGCGAGCTTGACCGCGCCCGTGAAAGCGCCAACAGCATCGCCAGGATCGGCACCACCGGGCGTGGCATCGGCCCCGCCTATGAGGACAAGGTGGGGCGGCGCTCGGTCCGGGTTGCCGATCTGGCCGATCCGGCGACGCTGGAGCTGCGGGTGGACCGCGCGCTGGTGCATCACGACGCGCTGCGCCGCGGGCTCGGGCTGCCTGAGGTGGACCGCGCGGCATTGCTGGCGTCGCTGGTCGAGATCGCACCTGCCGTCCTCGAATATGCGGCACCGGTCTGGAAGGTGCTGAACGAGGCGCGCCGGGCCGGGCGCCGGATCCTGTTCGAGGGCGCGCAGGGCGCCCTGCTCGACATCGATTTCGGCACCTATCCCTTCGTCACCTCGTCTAACGTCATTGCGGGTCAGGCGGCGACCGGCACCGGGATCGGCCCCGGCGCCATCGATTTCGTCCTCGGGATCGTCAAGGCCTATACCACCCGGGTGGGCGAGGGGCCGTTTCCTGCCGAACTGCACGACGATGTGGGCCGGCGACTGGGCGAACGGGGTCATGAATTCGGCACCGTGACGGGGCGCAAGCGGCGCTGCGGCTGGTTCGACGCGGTGCTGGTGCGCCAGACCTGCGCCACATCGGGGGTGAACGGCATCGCTCTGACCAAACTCGACGTGCTGGACGGGTTCGAGACGCTGAGGATCTGCGTCGGCTATGACCTTGACGGCGCGCGGCTGGACCATCTGCCCACCGCCGCCGACCGGCAGGCGCGCTGCGTTCCGGTCTACGAGGATCTGCCGGGCTGGTCGGATTCCACCGAAGGCGCGCGCAGCTGGGCCGATCTGCCCGCCAACGCCATCAAGTACGTCCGCCGGGTGGAAGAGTTGATCGGCTGCCCGGTGGCACTACTTTCCACCTCGCCAGAGCGGGAGGACACGATCCTCGTGACCGACCCGTTCGCAGACTAGACCGCGCCGCGCGCCGTTTGCCCGCGTTTAGGGTACACGGGCCTGGCAGCGAAGGGCCCGCGGCTTCGCGATGGCGGACGAAACCGGGGGCCGGACAACACTGGGGGTCGAACCACATGAACGGATCGCAAATCCGGATCGCAGAGGCATCATGGCGCTGAGCTACAAGTCCCGGCGGCGGCTGTCGCTGCTGATTCTTCTGGTGGGCCTGCCGCTCTATATCCTGACGGCAAGCTGGGTGGTGACGCTGCTCGACCGGCCTTCGATTCTGGTGGAACTGCTGATCTATCTGGTGCTTGGCATTGTCTGGGCTTTGCCGTTCAAGGCGGTGTTCCGGGGGATAGGACAGGCGGATCCGGGCAAAAGGGACGGCTAGGAAGGGCGTCCGTGGCAAAGCAGAACCCTGCGGCCGGGCGGGCTCGATCTTGCAAATCGCCATGGGGGTTCTGAATGCGAATTGGAGGGATTCTCTATGCTGTGAAGGTCCGGTCGATATTCGGAATCCGGCAATCGAAGTCTCGCGCGGTCGGCGGCCGACAGCACCCTTAGAAATGCCATGTAGGTCCCTGTCGCGATTGGGATGCCGCACGGCGGTGACGCGTCCCGGCAGGTTTTTCAGATGCGGGGAATGCGCCTCATCTTTCGCATGGGCCCGTCGCGATCCGTAGGTGATCTGCGTTTCTGGCAGGCTTTGCAACCGCGGCAGGCCGGGCGACGTCGCGCGCCGGTTCGTTCTGTTCGTCCGCGGATGACCCGTCCCGCCCGTGCCATCGCCAAAGGTCACCGCCGATCACCGGGCCGGGGGCCGGACCCGGCGCCGGCAGATGCTAACGCCCCAACGCGTGGCTTTTCGCCGTTTCGTCGTCCAGACCCAGGCCAAACCGCCCAGAACCCAGCCTGCGGGCCCGTCCGGCACGCAACAGCCTGCCGAAACTCTGCAACGCGAGGTCGCGGTTGCCGCCAAGGTCCGGTCGCAGTGTCGCGGCCAGATCCAGGACCTGCTGGCGCGATACCCCGCTCAGGCCCCCGACATGGATCGCGAACACCAGCGCGGCCTCGACGACATCGACCGGATGTTCTGCTCCACGGGCGGCCGCGAATGCCGCGAAACCGTCGGCATCGATCCGCATGTCGGCGTCATCGTCGACCGCACGCGGGGCGGCACCATCTTCGGCCACGACGCGCTTGGGCTGGATGACGGCGTGCCG
>JBGTLJ010000126.1:0-4235 GCA_041744175.1 Oceaniglobus sp.
CCACACCACCAATCCCGTACCCGTGGCGCTGTTCGGCGGCCCCCCCGGCGTCACCCTGCGCGACGGGCGGCTGGCCGATCTGGCGCCGACGCTGCTGGATCTCATGGAACTGGAACAGCCGCCCCAGATGACCGGCAAGACACTGATCGTACGGTGACCCGCGGATTGCCCCCGCAAAGCGGCGGCCCGGCCTGCAAAGGCCATGGCGCGGGCGCAAACTCCGGCAATGGCCCGGCACAAGGCGATCCGCAACCTGCGCCCGCGTCCCAGCTACGCAAATGTGATGATGCACGATCCCCGGGCCGGACTATTTCAAAAGCCACGCGGTCTTGCAACGGGTCCATGGCCAAACCGCCCTTTTCGTGCGCAGAGGCACCCCCCTTTGGTCCGGCGGACGGCGGCATCGGTCCCTGAACCGGCAACGCACGGCCTGTTGACAACGATGAGGATGGTCAAGCGCGCAAGGACTCGCTTTATATGGAACCGAGAGTTGGGGAAAACCCGGAGGACCCCGTGCGGTGGTCCCGAATGCATGAGGATTGATCGACAGATGAGAAAATTCGCTATTGCCGCAGCGGGCGGCGCCCTTGCCGGTATCCTGCTGACGACGCAGGTGGCGGGCCCGCTTCTGGCCCAGGAAAGTGAAAAGGGCGGCAACGTCTATGAACAGCTGGACCTGTTCGGCGACATTTTCGAGCGGATTCGCGCGCAATACGTGTCGGAAGTCGAACCCAAGGACCTGATCGAGGCGGCGATCAACGGGATGCTCACATCCCTCGATCCGCATTCGAGCTATCTGTCGTCGGACGACGCGGCGGCGATGCGGGTGCAGACCCGCGGCGAATTCGGCGGACTGGGGATCGAAGTCACGCAGGAAGACGGCTTCGTGAAGGTGGTGTCGCCCATGGACGGCACCCCGGCGGATGAGGCGGGTGTAGAGGCGGGCGATTTCATCACCCATGTCGACGGCGAATCCGTTCTTGGCCTGACGCTGGACGACGCGGTCGAACTGATGCGCGGCGAGGTGGGAAGCGAGATCGTGATCACCGTGGTGCGCGAGGCAAAGCCGGAACCGTTCGATATCTCGATCATTCGCGACACCATCAAGCTGACCGCCGTGCGCACCCGGACAGAAGGCGATTCCGTCGTGCTGCGGATCACCACGTTCAACGACCAGACCTATGCCAACCTCCAGGAAGGACTGCAAACGCAGATCGAGGATGTCGGCGGCATCGAGAACGTCAACGGCTTCGTCGTCGATCTGCGCAACAACCCTGGCGGCCTGCTGACCCAGGCGATCCAGGTGTCCGACGCTTTCCTTGAAACCGGCGAGATCGTTTCGACCCGTGGCCGCGACCCCGCCGACAGCGACCGCTACAATGCCACGGCCGGCGATCTGGCCGACGGCAAGCCGATCGTGGTGCTGATCAACGGCGGCTCGGCCTCGGCCTCGGAAATCGTCGCGGGCGCGTTGCAGGATCACCGCCGCGCCATCGTCATCGGCACCAAGTCGTTCGGCAAGGGATCGGTGCAGACGGTGATGCCGTTGCGCGGCGAGGGCGCAATGCGGCTGACCACGGCGCGGTACTACACGCCGTCGGGCCGCTCGATCCAGAGTCTCGGGGTGTCGCCCGACATCGTTGTCGCTCAGCCGCCGCGCCCGGAGGAGGACGCCGAGGCGGAAGACGGCACCACACCGGCCACCCGTGGCCGTTCAGAGGCGGATCTGCGCGGAGCGATAAGCAACGATTCGGTGTCGGAGGACGAACAGGCGATCATCATCGAGGAACAGGAAAAGGCCGAAGAGGCGGCAAAACTGCGCGACGAGGATTACCAGCTCGCCTATGCCATCGACATCCTGAAGGGGCTGTCGGCGCTGGGCCCGAAGGATTGACAATGAGCGGGGGCGCCGCATCCCGGCGCGGCGCCCCGGACCGCGCGATCCCGGGGGCATGGTCATGACGCCCGACGACATTTCACGGCTGCCCTATCGCCCCTGCGTCGGCGTGATGCTCGTCAATGCCGCGGGCGAGACGTTCGTCGGCCAGCGGATCGACAATCCCGGACCCGCCTGGCAGATGCCCCAGGGCGGCATCGACGACGGCGAGGATCCCCGCACCGCTGCCCTGCGCGAACTGCGCGAGGAAACCGGCGTCACCCCGGATCTCGTCACCATAGAGGCGGAAACCGAGGACTGGATCCCCTACGACCTGCCCCAGGATCTTGTCCCGAAACTGTGGAAGGGCCGGTATCGCGGCCAGCGCCAGCGCTGGTTCCTGATGCGGTTTCACGGCCGCGACGACCAGATCGACATCACCCTGCCGCCCGCCGAATTTTCCCGCTGGCGCTGGCTGGCGGCGGACCGCCTGCTCGACAACATCGTGCCATTCAAACGCCCGGTCTACGTCGCCGTGCTGGCCGCGTTCGCAGGCCGCCTGTGACGGCGCGCGCCGCCGTCGCGATTGCCACATGGCTCGCCTGCCCCGGACAGGCCCTTGCGCTGTCCTGCGTCGCCCCCGATCCGATACAAAGCTTCGCACGTGCCGCCGATGCCTCAGAGCCGCATATCGTCGTGCATGGCGATTTCGCGTTCGACGCGGCCGCCATGCCCCGGGGCGACGTGTCCGATCCGCCCGCCTCGGCCGCTGTCACCGCGCGTTTCACGGGAATGGGGCTGACGTCGGACGGGTTCACCACTCCGCTGTCGATCCCGGTGACGCTGGATGTGGTCTGTCAGCTCACCTGGTGCGGCGGCCTCGCGCGCGGCACCGCCCAGCTTGCGTTTCTCGAACGCCGCGACGACGGTTTTCATCTGACGCTGAACCCCTGCCCGGGCAACGCCTTTGCCGATCCTGACGCCGCGACGCTGGAAACCATCGTCGCCTGCATGACCGGCGACTGCTAAAGCGAAACGAACGCCCCGGACGCGGCATCGTATCCCCAAAGCCCACCCTCGCCGATGTCTGTCCAAAGCCCGTGCAGGCTCAGGCGTTCGACGCGGACCGCTTCGGCGACGAACGGAAAGCTCATCAGGTTCGCAAGCGAAATGCGCACTGCCGCCTTTTCCAGCTCGGTACGCCGCGCCGCATCGTCGGGGCCGTCCAGCGCCTCGAAGCCGGGGCGCAGAATGTCCATCCAGCGGCCGATGAAGCTCGACTTTTCCTCAAGCTCGGGTGCCGCCCCCGAACACATGTCATAGCACCCCTGCACGCCGCCGCAGTTGGAATGCCCCAGCACGATGACATGTGCCACCTTCAGAGCGGTCACCGCATATTCCACCGCCGCCGAAGTGCCGTGATGGTCGCCGTCCGGCTGATAGGGCGGCACCAGGTTGGCGATGTTGCGGTGGATAAAGAATTCGCCCTGCTCTGCCCCGAAGATCGACGTTACGTGAACCCGGCTGTCGCAACACGAAATCACCATCGCGCGGGGGCGTTGCCCTTCCTCTGCCAGACGCCTGTACCACACCTTGTTTTCGGTGAACGTGGTCGCGCGCCAGCCATGGTAGCGCTGGATCAGATAGCCGGGAAGCGGGCGGACAAAATCCATCTTCTGACCCCTTTGCAAATGCCCTCCGGCCCTCGTGTAGAGCGTATTTTCAAGGAATTATAGAGATTTCTCCTGATCACGCGCAACGAATTGTTGAGCCAACCGTTGCATGGTGCCACCCGGGGCGAGAGAGGTGAAGACCAGATGGAACTACAACAGGGCGTCGTGTCGTTGCGACCCAGAGAGGCGCTTTCGATAGATCCCGCGCGGCTGATGGAACTGCGTAATACCGGTGGCGCGGGCCAGGTGGACAGGATGCTGGGCGAAACGCTTGAGGATCTGGCGCTGGGCCTGTCGCGGATTGCGGGCGCGTATCAGCAGGACCGGTTCACGACGATCACCGACGAATGCGTCGCCATCGGCAAGATCGCCGGGCGCATCGGGCTCGACCGGATCGCGCGCGTGGCCTTCACGGTCGCGGCGCTGGCCAAGGGCAGCGACGGCGTCGCGCTGTCGGCCAATCTGGCGCGCCTGATGCGCCTTGGCAACGACGCGCTGGGCGCGATCTGGGAACTGCAGGACCAGATCGTCTGACGACCACGACTGGCATGGCGAATGTGACGGCTTCGGCGTGGGTCACGGCGGTTGCGTCGTAAGTGCCCGCAGCGGCGGCCCGCAATGGCAGACTGTGACCCAATGCCGTGCCCGCCGCAATCAATGGCGGCACGGCACCGCCCAAAGTGGCG
>JBGTLJ010000127.1:0-2946 GCA_041744175.1 Oceaniglobus sp.
GACAGGTTGTGATCGAACGGCACTGCGACATATTCCGCGAAGGCGCCCGGCTCGACGAACCCGGGCAGGCGCTGATTGGGGCAGGTGTTCTGCGCCCCCATCTGGCATGCCGGACACGACCCGCAGGCCAGGATGAACGGCGCCACCAGCCGCGCGCCGACCTTGTGGGTCGCCCGCGCCCCCGCCTCCACCACCTCGCCGCAATATTCATGGCCGCCGATCTGGCCGGGCTTGACCCGGGGATGTTCGCCCGTCCAGCCATGCCAGTCAGACCGGCAGACGCCGCAGGCCAGCACCTTGAGAACGACCCCGTCCTCGGGGCACACCGGATCGGCCACATCCTCCAGGCTCAGATCGGCGTTGTATTCCCGCAGGACCGCCGCCCGCATCAGACCATCTCGACCCGGTAACTCTCGATCACCGTATTGGCCAGCAGCTTCTCGCACATCTCGCCGACCTGCGCCTCGCTGGTGCCGTCGGCCAGATCAAGCTCGATCACCTTGCCCTGGCGCACCCCGTTCACGCCGGCGAACCCGATCGCGCCCAGAGCGTGGCGCACCGCTTCGCCCTGTGGATCCAGCACCCCGTCCTTCAGCATCACATGCACCCGTGCCTTCATCCGACCGGCCCCCGCTTCTTTTCCGCAAAAATACTCAAAAGCCCGGCCCGCACCACCCGGTCCAGCTCAGTTGATCAGCGTCGGCTTCGGCGCATGGGTCACATTCGTCGGCAGCACGCCCAGACGGCGCGCGACCTCGGTATAGGCGTCCGAGAGCGATCCCAGATCGCGGCGGAACACGTCCTTGTCCAGCTTCTGGCCGGTCTCGATGTCCCAGAGCCGACAGGAGTCCGGCGAAATCTCGTCCGCGACGATCAGGCGGTGGAAATCGTTCTCCCAGACCCGGCCGATCTCGATCTTGAAATCCACCAGCTTGATCCCGACCGCCAGCATCACGCCCGACAGGAAATCGTTGACCCTGAGGGCCAGCGCGATCATGTCGTCCAGATCCTGCTGTGTGGCCCAGCCGAAGGCGATGATGTGCTCCTCGCTGACCAAGGGATCGCCCAGCGCGTCGTCCTTGTAGCAAAATTCGACGATGGGGCGCGGCATCGGCGTGCCTTCGGCCATCCCCAGCCGGGTCACCATGGATCCGGCCGCGAAATTGCGCACCACCACCTCCAGCGGGATGATCTCGACGCTGCGGATCAGCTGTTCGCGCATGTTCAGCCGCTTGATGAAATGGTTTGGCACCCCGATCTGCGTCAGCCCGGTCATGAAGAATTCGGACAGGCGGTTGTTCAGCACACCCTTGCCTTCGATCACCGCCCGCTTCTCGGCGTTGAATGCCGTGGCGTCGTCCTTGAAATACTGCACCATGGTGCCCGGTTCGGGCCCTTCGTACATGATCTTCGCCTTGCCTTCATAGATCTTCTTGCGACGTGCCATCTTGGCTCCCGAACAGCGAAAGGGCGCGGTGCAGGCAGCATCGCGCGACTTGGCGCGGTATAGGCCAATCCGCGATGCGCGGCAAGAACGCCCTCTTGCCGATCCCGGCCGGCATGGGCATATCTTGCCCACACGTCAGAAAAGCCAAAAAAGGAAACCGCATGTCGCAGTTCGACGACCGCAAGGACGCCTTCGAAAACAAGTACGCCCATGATGCCGAAATGCAGTTCCGGGCAGAGGCGCGGCGCAACAAGCTGCTGGGGCTCTGGGCCGCCGAACTGATGGGGCGCAGCGGCGACGACGCCCAGGCCTACGCGAAAGAGGTGATCGCTTCGGATTTCGAAGAGGCCGGAGACGAGGACGTCTATCGCAAGGTGTCGGGCGATCTGGGCGACAAGGCGGACGAGAAAACGATCCGCACGAAGATGGTGTCGCTGATGGCCGAGGCAAAGGTCCAGCTGATGACCGAGATCAAGAGCTGACCCGCCACCGGGCCCGTCGCGCGGCGGACCCGCAAAAGGGTTAGGGTCCCGCTCCCGGTCAATGCCAACAGGGCCGCGGGCAGGCTCCCGGCGAGGGATGACGTTGCCGCATCATCATCATGAGCCTTCGTCATTTGCGCCCGGCCGCGTTCCGTGTCATGGCCCGCCCGACGCCCAACCGCAAAAGGCCGCCCCCATGACCGATGCCATGACCCGCATGCTTGCGGAAAAATCATACATCCTCGCCGACGGGGCGACCGGCACCAACCTGTTCAACATGGGCCTGCAATCGGGCGACGCGCCGGAATTCTGGAACGTTGACGAACCCGGCAAGATCCGCGAACTCTATAGCGGCCCCATCGACGCGGGCAGCGACCTGATCCTCACCAATACCTTCGGCGGAAATGCCAGCCGGCTGAAGCTGCACAATGCGCAGAACCGGGTGCGCGAATTCAACCGCGCCGGTGCAGAAATCGGGCGCGACCTGGCCGACAGGGCCGGGCGCCCGGTGATCGTCGCCGGATCGGTCGGACCCACGGGTGACATCATGGAACCCATGGGCACCCTCACCTATGCCAACGCAGTAGAGATGTTCCACGAACAGGCCGAGGGTCTGAAAGAGGGCGGCGCAGACGTGCTCTGGGTCGAAACCATCAGCGCGCCCGAAGAATACCGCGCCGCCGGCGAGGCGGCCGATCTGGCCGGAATGCCCTGGTGCGGCACCATGAGCTTCGACACCGCCGGGCGCACGATGATGGGGCTGACCAGCGCAGGCATGGTCGACATGGTTGAGGGGATCAAGGGCGGCAAGCCTCTGGCGTTCGGGGCCAACTGCGGCGTCGGTGCGTCAGATCTGCTGCGCACCGTGCTGGGGTTCGCCGCCGCCGGGGCCGAACGCCCGCTGATCGCCAAGGGCAACGCCGGCATCCCGAAATATCACGAAGGCCACATCCATTATGACGGGACCCCGGCGCTGATGGCGGATTACGCGGTGCTGGCGCGCGATTGCGGCGCGCG
>JBGTLJ010000128.1:0-1619 GCA_041744175.1 Oceaniglobus sp.
TCGGCCAGCCGGTTGGATCGGAAGGTTACGAACATCTCCGTGCTGGCGGCGATCGGCGTGCGCCGGGACGGGCAGAAGGTGCTGCTTTCCATCTGAAACATGGGCGGCGAAAGCAAGGCTGCCTGGGGTGCGTTCCTCGGCGACCTCGATGCACGCGGCCTCGATCGGCCACTGTTCGTCATCGTTGACGGCGCCCCCGGCTTGGAAGCAGCCCTCGTTGCGCTCTGGGGAGAGACGCTGCCGATCCAGCGTTGCACGGTTCACAAGCACCGCAACCTACTCGGGCATGCCCCCAAGCACATGCATGACGAGTTGACCGAGGATTACCGCGACATGATCTATGCCGACAGTGCGGTCGAAATCGAAACCCGCCGCAAGGCATTCCTGCGCAAATGGCGTCTGAAATGCCGCGCGGTTGCCGACAGCCTGGAGGAGGCCGGGGATCGGCGGTTTACCTTCACGCGGCTGGACCCGTCGCTGTGGAAATCAGCACGGACGACAAACGCCATCGAGCGTCTGAACGAGGAGTTCCGCCGTCACATCAAGACCCAGACCGTGCTGCCCTGCGCCGAAACCGTGCCGATGCTCCTCTGGGCGCTGATGGCATCGGGCCGGATCCAGATGCGGAAAGTGGACGGATGGGAAACCCTGGCTCAGCCCGTCGCCCGATCAGCCTTGACCTCGCGGCCTGATCAGGCCCAAATCCCCATGCTCGGAGGACGCCGCCAGAGAATTTCCACCAGATTCGAGACACAACCACGGCGAGCGGGGCTCAGAAGTTTCCCGAGGCGGCCTCGCGCAGGATCAATTTCTCCAATGTCATATCGGATACCGCCTTCCGCAGCCGCTCGATCTCCTTCTCGAGGTCCTTGAGGCGCTTCACCTGGTCGGACTTCAACCCGCCGAACTCCTTGCGCCAGCGGTAATGCATGAACGGTGTCACGCTGATCGTGCGGATCGCCTCCGCGACCGGCCGTCCCTGCGACAACAACACGTCGACTTGTTTCAGCTTTGCGACGATCTCTTCGGGCTTGTGCTTCTTCCGTGGCATTTCCGGCATCCCCCAAAGGCTCGAAAGCCTACTCCAGCGAGGACCACTTTTCAGGGGGCAGACCAGTGCAGCGCGACCAGCAACGCTGGCTGGACGCCGTCGCGGCGGCCACCCCGATCACCCGCGCGGACGAAGGTGGATCGGTGAACGCCGGTCTGGCCCGTCTCGAACCGTCAGGCGCAGCCCCATGACCGAAGAAGCCAAGAAACACCCCGGTCTGAATCTGGGGGCCGCGCACGGCGACGATCACGACGCCGGCGAAGCCCTGATGTTCGGTTTCTGGGTCTTTCTGATGAGCGATGCGATTCTTTCGCAATGGCCTTTGCCACCTATGTCACGTCTGTCGATGCCACCGCTGGCGGGCCGGGGCCGCGGAATCTGTCTGATATCACAAGCGTTTTCATCCAGACGCTGCTGCTGTTGGCCAGCAGTTTCAGTTTTGGGATGGCGTCGCTGGCGGTCAAATGCAAACATGGCACGGTGCGTCTGACTGGCTGGCTGGTGCTGACATTGGCGCTGGGTCTGACATTTCTGGCCTTTGAACTGCATGATTTCGCCGCGATGGTCG
>JBGTLJ010000129.1:0-2922 GCA_041744175.1 Oceaniglobus sp.
CGGGGTCGCCGACCGCTTCGGCGACCGGGTGCCGGCGGAATGGGGCGAGGCCGCCGACGGCCGGGCCGAACGAAACGAGGGATGACGTCATGGACGGCACGAATTTCGACGACGCCCTGACCGGCGAACAGAAGATTCGCAACTTCAACATCAACTTCGGCCCGCAGCACCCCGCCGCGCACGGCGTGCTGCGACTGGTGCTGGAACTGGACGGCGAGATCGTCGAACGCTGCGACCCGCATATCGGCCTGCTGCATCGCGGCACTGAAAAGCTGATGGAATCCCGCACCTACCTGCAGAACCTGCCCTATCTCGACCGGCTCGACTATGTCGCGCCGATGAACCAGGAACATGCCTGGTGCCTGGCGATCGAACGTCTGACCGACACGCCGGTGCCGCGCCGCGCACAGCTTATCCGGGTGCTCTACTGCGAGATCGGCCGCATCCTGTCGCATCTGCTGAACGTCACCACGCAGGCGATGGACGTTGGCGCGCTGACCCCGCCGCTGTGGGGTTTCGAAGAGCGCGAGACGCTGATGATCTTCTACGAACGCGCCTGCGGTGCCCGGCTGCACGCGGCCTATTTCCGCCCCGGCGGCGTGCACCAGGATCTGCCACCGGACCTGATCGAGGATATCGATGCCTGGGCGGTGAAATTTCCGCACGTGCTCGACGATATCGACGGGCTGCTCAGCGACAACCGCATCTTCAAGCAGCGCAACGTCGACATCGGCGTCGTCAGCGAGGCGGAAGTGCAGGAGTGGGGGTTTTCCGGCGTCATGGCGCGCGGCAGCGGGCTGGCCTGGGACCTGCGGCGCGCCCAGCCCTATGAATGCTATGACGAGTTCGCGTTCCAGATCCCTGTCGGCACCAACGGCGACTGCTTCGACCGTTATCTGTGCCGCATGGCCGAGATGCGCGAATCGACCGGCATCATCCGTCAGGCCTGCGCCAAGCTGCGTGCCGAACCGGGCCCGGTGATGCACCGCGGCAAGATCAGTCCGCCGAACCGCAACGACATGAAGACGTCGATGGAGGCGCTGATTCATCACTTCAAGCTTTACACCGAGGGTTTCCACGTTCCCGCCGGCGAGATCTATGCCTGCGTCGAGGCGCCGAAGGGCGAGTTCGGCGTCTATCTGGTGGCCGACGGCAGCAACAAGCCCTACCGCGCCAAGCTGCGGGCGCCGGGCTTTCTGCACCTGCAGGCGATGGACCACATTTCGCGCGGGCACCAGCTGGCGGATGTGGCCGCCATCATCGGCACGATGGACGTGGTCTTCGGCGAGATCGACAGGTAGGGACAGGCGCCGGCACGGCGCACAATTTTACCTTGACGACATGCGGGTGTCACAAAACCACTGCGCCTGCCGGGTAATGATTGAATGACTTCAGCGTGTATTGCGCCAGGCGCGTCCGGCCGCGCTGCACGCCGGCGGCTGATGTCGGGGCGCCGCAGGACACCGGATGGATTGGAGATATTATGGCCATCTCGGACCCGCATATCGCCTCGGTCTACGACCGCGACCTGGAGGCGATCCAGGCGATGATCATGAAGATGGGCGGCCTGGTGGAGGCGGCGATCATCGACAGTGCCAAGTCGCTGGACGAGCGCGACGAGGAGCTTGCCCAGCGCGTTCGCGAGAACGACGCGCAGATCGACGCGCTCGAGGACCGCGTGAACGAGGAGGCGGCGCGGCTGATCGCCTTGCGCCAGCCGATCGCCGGCGACATGCGGACCGTACTGACGGTGATCAAGATATCGGCCAACCTCGAGCGTTGCGGCGACTACGCCAAGAATCTGGCCAAGCGCACCTCGGTGCTGGTGCAGATGCAGCCGGTCGGCGGCTCGGCGAAATCGATCCGCCGCATGGCGCGCGAGGTCGAGCGGATGCTGAGCGACGTTCTGGACGCCTACATCCAGCGCGACGTGGAACTGGCCGAGGACGTGCGCCAGCGCGACCAGGACGTCGACCACATGTACAACGGGCTGTTCCGCGAGTTCCTGACCCACATGATGGAGGATCCGCGCAACATCACGCCTTGCATGCACCTGCATTTCATCGCCAAGAACATCGAGAGGATGGGCGACCATGTCACCTCGATCGCAGAACAGGTGGTTTACCTCGTCAGCGGCGAGGCGCCGGCCAAGGAACGCCCCAAGGGCGACCGGACCTCGTTCGTCACGCAGGGAGGCTGAAGCGATGTCGGCGGGGCAGCCCCGCGTCCTGCTGGTCGAGGACGAGCCGGCGCAGAGCGAGGTTCTGGCCTACAATTTCGAGGCCGAGGGATTTCTGGTCAGCCGCGCCGCCACCGGCGACGACGCGCTGCTGCTGGTGGTCGAGGACGAGCCCGACATCATCGTGCTGGACTGGATGCTGCCCGGCATCTCGGGGATCGAGGTGTGCCGGCAGCTGAAGACCCGCCCCGATACCCGCGGCACCCCGATCATCATGCTGTCGGCGCGCAGCGAAGAGGTGGACCGTGTGCGCGGCCTTGATACCGGCGCCGACGACTATGTGGTGAAGCCCTATTCGGTGGTCGAACTGATGGCCCGGGTGCGCACCCAGTTGCGCCGGGTGCGTCCCGCCGCCGCCGGGCAGGTGCTGCAATACGAGGATATCCAGCTGGACGCCGAGACCCACCGCGTCACCCGCAACGGCGCGCAACTGAAGCTGGGTCCGACCGAGTTTCGCCTGCTGTCCACCTTCATGGAAAAGCCGGGCCGCGTGTGGAGCCGCGAGTTGCTGCTGGACCGGGTCTGGGGCCGCGACATCTATGTCGATACCCGCACCGTCGACGTGCACATCGGGCGTCTGCGCAAGGCGCTGGGCCAGCATGGCGGCGAGGATGCGATCCGCACAGTGCGCGGCGCTGGCTACGCGCTGGGCTGATCTCCGATCCGATCCAGCGCACGTATCA
>JBGTLJ010000130.1:0-6512 GCA_041744175.1 Oceaniglobus sp.
GCCATAGGTGAGCTCCTGGATACGATAGGCCAGTCGGCTTTCGAGGTAGCGACGATTGAACGGCGGCGGCTCGCTGTCGAACAGGTCGCGCCATTGCTGCTTCAGAACGGGCGTCGGGGTGGTCTTCAGCGCCGCCAGGCGGGCGGGGATGGGATCGGGCTTGTTCATGCATTTCTCCGGTGCGTTGGAGTTGCATGACGGCATTGGTCAGGCGGAGAGTGTAGGAAACTTTCTCCAATATCATCGGATACTTTCGCTCGATTCCGCATCTGCAGGCGAATTAGCCCTAGGGCCAGCAGGCCGCAGAGTTCGGCACGGCGCTCGAGCGGGGTCAGGCGGGCGGCCGGAAATGGGTTGGGGCGTTTCATGCGGCGCTCTCATCACGAGAGGATACGGGAACATGGCGCGGCCGAAGACCACACCACCCGCGCTCGCGTCCGGTCCGGTAGGGTGAGAACCCCCGGACCCTGAGGTCTTCGCCCAGCGACCGTTGCGATCCGCGCGCGAACCCCCGTGCGTCGGCCCACTCGGCCCAGCTCTTGTAGAGTTGCGATGACGCTGCCCGGGCGGAGGCGTCCGACACGCAGCACTCTTCGATCCATTGTGTGACAAGGTCTTCGTCCCGGAAGTATTCATCTGCCGCTTCGAGAATGCATGGCGGGGGCTGAAGGCCGTCGTCCTGCCAGGCTTTGCAGCCCTGCAACATCCAGTGGAAGATGCCGTCGCGTTCGCGGTGCAGCTGGTCGAGAAGGGTCTTGTCCCGGTTTGCGGCCGGGATCGTCACATCGAAGGGGATGAGATGCAGTCGGCGCCGCATGGCTTCCCCGACACCGACCAGACGCGGCCGGGTGTTGCCCGCAACGAAGATCTTGAACGTGGGCCGGATTTCAAAGAAGTCGCGATAGAGAAACCTGACGCGCAGGGTGTCGCCGCCCGTGATTGCCTTGATCCGGCTTTCCGCCCAGGGGCGTCCCCGTTCGGTTTCGGTCACGAACACGGCCCGGGCCGTTGCCAATCCTGCCAGATCGGTGGGATGGCGGTCACCATGTGCGGAGGTGAATGTATCCAGCGGGGCGGTTGCGGCATAGTCGCCCAGCACATGGGACAGGGCGTCAATGAAGACGCTCTTGCCGTTTGCACCGGTGCCATGCAGAAAGAAGAAGGCATGTTCGCTCATGCTTGCGGTCAGGCAATAACCGGCGACCCGCTGCAGATAGTCCGCAAGGCCCACCTTGCCGCCCGTGACCTCGTCCAGAAACCGCGTCCAGCGTGGGCTTTCACCCGCGGGGGAGGCCCCGGAGATCCGCGTCAGGAGATTATGCGGCGCATGCGGGCGCATCTTGCCGGTGACGAGGTCCAGCGTACCCGCAGGCGTATTGATGATCATGGCGCCCCGATCCCAGTCCGACGCGCGTTGGGCAATGCGTGGATCGCTAAGGGCAAGTTTCTCGACGGCGTTGATGGTCCTTTCGGCGCCAAGCTTTCGCGCCGCCTGCTTGTCATCCATCGTGTCCGCAGCCACGCGGCAAATCATCCGGACGCGATCGAATGCAATCCGTGTTTCGTCCGGTTTCCAGACCTGGCCGGTCCAGACCATCCAGGCGCCTCGCGATTTGACATAACGAAGTTCATTGCGCGAACTGGTGACAAAACGATCTGCCAGATCGTCCTCGCTGAGGCTGACCGGCTCGGGAATGGCGCTCGACGGGGCTGCGTCTGCATCGACGGCTGATCCCTCATCGTCGCCGTCTTCTGCAGTGAAGAGCCTGGCGAGCTTCGGCATTGGACCATGGGCGTCGACGTCGCGCTTAAACAAATCATCGAAACTTTTGCGCAACCTGTCAGTGTCCCAGGGCGGGGCGATGCAGGCCGCATTATGTTCCTGAACACGAAGCCAGGCGTCATCCAGCGTGATGCGGCCGGATCGCACAACGTGCAGCCAGTGACCTGTCATCTTGCCAATGGCATCGAACCTGTTGATCCGGTCGCGCCCCTCGGAACGGATCCGTGTGAGCTTGAGGTCCGATGCAGTCGGCCCTCTGGCTCCGGTGGCGCGTTTTGCGGGAGGCACGGGCAGTCCGTCCATTGTCGGCATCGCACATGCAAGGCGATCGATCTCGGACAGCGCGCAGACGTTTTCGGTCCGCTCAATGATCTCGACAAGGCGCCGGACCCCGGATTTGCCGTAGATGGTTCCTGCGAGACGGATCGGCTGATGGGCGCTGGCAAACGCCGCATCCCCACCGACCTTGTCCGCCACCATGGCCCGCAGTGCGCAAAGCCGCGCAAGATCTGCACCGCTCACGACTTCGGACAGCCTCCAGTAGAGATGGACGCGGTTCTGTCCCCCGTCGGTCCGGCCGCCTGAGTTGACAACCATGGAAGCCTGTCCAAGGTGCGCCTCGAGATGCCGTCTCGCGGCGGCGATGTCGCCCTTGTCCAGATCCACCAGCAAGCAGGTCATCTGCACGACGTCGCTGACCCTTGCACGTCCTTGTGCGATGACCGTGCCCGGAACCACGAACGTCCCGGCGCCCGTGGTCGCGGCACGCGCGGCGAGCCTGGAGACACGGGATGCGAGATCGGGGGCAACCGGCTCGAACGGCAGCCTGTTTTTTACCTCCGAGCCGTTTTTTTCCTTCAGGATCCGGACCGGGACGAACCCCGTGGTACCGCCGAACAGCAGATCGACGTGACACGCGATCATGTCCGGATCGATCTTGATGGGTGGGGCCTGGTCCATCGTCATGCCCTGTCCGTGTTCGGAGAGGCAGCTTCGAAGGCCGTGATCTCAGCCGCGCGGTAGAGGATTTTCCGCCCGATCCGGAACGGTTCCGGCAGGCGACCCTCATGGCGGAGCCGCTGAAGAGTGCGCCGCGATACCTGCCAACGTGCCGCAAGCTCGGCTTCCGTCAGCGGCGGATTGCCCGGTAGATCGGTTGCTGCATTCAAGCGCGTCATTGCGGGGCCCCGTTGTTCCTGCGAATGAAAATTCACAGTCACAAGTATCCGGCAAATCTGCTGTCGTTAAAATCGCCGCGGCGTTACAGGACACGTCCCATTGCGTTACAAGAAACGCGCCGAGAACCAAGATAACGGTCTGTCAATTGCAAAAGCGTTACATCGAAGCCAAAAGCGTTACACGCGACGCATCCTATCCTGTTTCACCATCGATTATTTCCAAACCGCAAAACGGATCGATTCTGTAGTTCTGCCCATTCCTCGACTTGATCAGGATAGGCTCGGATGGGGGACAATTCTGGATCGCTTCGTAGAGTCTGCAAAGCCGTCCCGCAATCGTTTGATGCGTCCCCGCAAGGCGGCTTTGGAAATATTGAGAGTTTGTGAAAGTTCACCCCCCGCAACAAAACGGAAGTCATCAGATTCGATCTTTCCTGCCTTGTCCTCGAGATGCCACTTCGCGAGAGCCCAGGCCGGGGTCGCATTGACGCCGGTAATCCGTCCGAGCCCCTCGATTTCGACCGATGCGTGTGTTGCCGAGCCCGAAAGCTTCACATTCAGACCGTCGGCATCATCGTCGGAGACGGAAGATGCATCGTCGATATCGAACGGCGCGGATGCCACAGCTTCTTCTGGCAGAAGTGAAGTCCGCTCCGCGACGATCATCCGCAAGAGGGATGTGGTCGGCAGGCTCTGATCGATGAGTTCCCGACTGTACGTCGCCGAAACCCGGGACAAGGCACGCTTCACGCCCTCACCATGTAGTTTGTGCATTGCCACGACCGAGCGTGCAGTTTCAGAGGAAGAGGCATTGGGTTGACCGTCGGCCAATCGGGCAAGGTCATGGCCGAAGCGTGTCGCGAAATCGAGATCCGACATCGACGCCAGGCGAAGGGCGTGCCGGGTCCAGTCGATCGCGAGCACGCGCGACTGCTCCGTTTGCCGGTCGCCTGTCAGAACGTCAATCTGGTACCCGTCGCTCGGATCGTACGTGTCCAGCCCGGCCGCGAGCACACCGAACCGTCGATCACGGCATTGGCTGCAGGCTCCACAATGGGGATGCAGGATGGTCTGGTCCCAGACGTGACTGCAACTCACGGTCCGACGGACAAGGTCCGCACCTCCAAACTCGGCGAGCCGGGAAACGACCTGGCATTTGGTAAAACCATTGTAGGGGTTGCCGACCGTGACTGCATCGGGAGACACGAGTTTCAGAAATGCGTCGAGCGCGGACAAGGTCCGAGGATGGGTCGTGCGGCTGGCCATGCTGCCGATCACCTGGGGGCTGATCGGAAGGTTGGCGCTGACGATGCCGTTCTCGTAGAAATGAAGACGGCTTGCGCCGGAAAGCTGTGCCGCGACAAAGCCAAGACAGGCAAAGAGAAACGATCGTGTTCGCTGTGTCGTTTCCCTTGCGCCTTTTCCTTTCAGACGTGCGACGACCGGGATCCAGAGAATCCTGCCGGGAAACCGTCTGTTCAGTTCCGCAAATAGCTCCCTTGGATACTTGTCGCGCTTTGGAGCCGAGGAATGGGAAATCAGGATGACTTTATCCTGACTCGTGGCGAGTTTCTCGAAAGCGCCTGTGAGGGAATCTAGCCCGCCCGAGAACATGATGACGTCATCGGCCGCAAAAACCGGACTGTCGCGACCGACATCGAGAACGTTCTGGACAGGTGCCAGTTGCCTCGCACGCACAAAGTCGAATTCCAGACTGTCGTCCGACATGAACTGAACCGCCGCCCCGAGCGCCTCGGACACATCTGCCTGTTTCCAGAAGTCCGGATCGCGAACGGAAAACCGGAACTTCAGGCGTCTGCGCCAGCTGGCCCCGAAATCAGATCGGGTCGGCCCGCCTCGCGTGATGCGACTGTCGGCGGCAAAGATGCTGCCCGCAATATCGATCAGGTCGGAAAGCCTGTCGTCGATGTTTCTGAGAAAGCTCCCGGCAAGCCTGTCCGACTTGACCTTGAAATTGGCATCCGTTCCGTTGACACGGATGGTAATCTCGCGTTCGGGATCGCCCGTCGCGCCAAGGATCTTCACGAGCGTTTTACTCATCCGGCGGTCTCTTCCGGCGCAGTTCCTCGTTGATCTTCTTGAACGCAACCGCCCCGAATGCGGCCGCGCGCTCGGAGGTGATTGTCTTGTCCCGAAAGAGGGTCTTGCCGTACCAGCCACCGGCGAACACCTTGATGATCTGCGTGGCCTCGCTGCAGTACTGATTGAGTGCGGCGTCGAAGGCCGAGCGATCTGCCGCGCCGGGAAACGCGCGATCCTGACCGACATTTGCCGAGAGCTTTCGCGACAGCCAGGATTGCAGCGTCTCGGACACGAGGCGCCCGAAGAAGTGGCGCGCGAGGCTGAAGAACGCATCGCTGCCCGCAAGTCGTGCTGCCTCCGCTTGCACCTGTCCTGCATCGGGCGCGAAGAGTCCGGGCAGACGCGGGCCGATCGCCGCAGCGAGGCTGTCGGACAAGGCGCGCGCACTCAGTTCGCCGAAGTCGCTGCCATGGCCTTCGCGAAGTGCAAAACGATCCAGCGCCGTCGTTGTCGCAACCATCAGGTCCATCAGGCTTGGGTTTGCAGGCGCGTCGATCCCGATATCCAGAAGGGCTTTTGCGAAATCATCCTGCCTGGCGGCCTGAGGGATGAGGGCCAGCAGCCGCACGGCCTCGACAAAGACCGGATCGCCGGCGGCCTTTGACAGCTCGTGCTCTGCGGCTTGCGCGCTCGCTGCCGCAATGTCCCCGATCGCGGATCCACGCTCGATCAGATCGGCAACCGTTTTCCAATTTCGGGTCGCGGGCAGCCGACCCAGGTGAATGTGTCCCAATCCGCCTCCCGACAAACCACGGCCCTGTCACTCACGCCCGGGCGGCCGCACTCTGTCAATGGCCCTGTCGATGGCCCTGTCGATGACGCATGTGACACATGTGACGGGACAAACCGAACATGTCTCCTCTGCGTGTGCGCGCGCGTGAGGGAAAGTTAGGGTTTTCGGCGTCAGATGTGTCATCGTGTCATTCGACGCGCGGTGCATGACAAGGCGTGTCGATTTGCGCCGATACAAATCGCTTGGTCCGCATATTGCCCGAACCTCCCCTTCGGCCTGGCACCGCGTTTCTGAAATCATGGTCCGGTGACACCGGCATCCCCGCCATGCCCGGTCCCGGATGCGTCAGGTGCCTGTCGGCGACGCGGAGCCAGTGTCGGCTGGTGTCGTCATATGGCGAAAACTGTCAATCTTTCAGAAGGTTGCGCGATCTGATATGATCTGCCCACGGGCTCCTGAGAGGCACGCAAATCGGGGCGGGGGTGAGATGGCAGCCGATACGAACGAGCGCAGCGAGGGGCGGGGGTTGCGGATCGATCACCGGGACGTCGGCGATCTCATTCCCCATGCGCGCAATGCGCGGACCCACAGCGCTTCGCAGGTCGCCCTGATCGCGGGGTCGATCCGGGAGTACGGGTTCACCAATCCGGTGCTGGTGGATGGCGGCAACGGGATCATTGCCGGGCATGGGCGGGTGCTGGCGGCGCGGCAGCTG
>JBGTLJ010000131.1:0-21032 GCA_041744175.1 Oceaniglobus sp.
CATCCGACCACTGCCGACGGCGAACGCCATCGGCGGCAGAGAGAACTTCGATTTGAGGGCGGTAGATGAAATCGGACATAAGGTCGGACTTATCATCGCATCGTAGCCAAAGTCAGACGGCCCTCGCCGTAGCCTTACCATGTAACTGATACAGTGTTGCGCTCAAAATGACGTTCGCAACACGCTGGCGCGATAGCACATTGCAATCCGATACTTCTGTTTGGAGATGCAAATGTCTGCGACCTACCTCACAGAACTGAACTGGTAAGGGGGGACGCGATCCTTGTCGTTTCCAGATCCGGACCCGGCGGGACCAGTAGATTCAACCATTTTTTCTATGTGGGGTATGATGTGGGATAGATCACCAAAAATCTTAATTTATCCATACAAATCAAGGGTCTATGGCGGAGAGACAGGGATTCGAACCCTGGGAAGGCTTGCACCCTCAACGGTTTTCGAGACCGCCCCGTTCGACCACTCCGGCACCTCTCCGCGATCGCTGGGCGGTGTCTACTTGCGTTGTCGACCCGGCGCAACCGGTTTAGGCAGGGCTATAATCCGCGCAGCACTTGGCAAGTCTGACGCCAAGGCCTAGGTGCCGTGAAGGATCGAAATGCAATTTGTTAAATCTGACGGCCAGAGGATCGCGAATGCGTCTTTTTATCATCTCCCTTTTCAGCGCAGCACTGACGGCCTCTGCGACTTCGGCCGCGCCGCGGGGGGATGTCGCGGCCCTCTACCGTGCTCTGATGATGCCTGAGGTCATCGAGATCATGCGTAGCGAGGGTGTGGCCTATGGCAAGGAATTGCGGGACGACATGTTCCCGGGGCGTGGCGGGGTGGCATGGTCTACCGTTGTGAATCGTCTCTACGATGCCGAAGCCATGGACGCTGCGGTCTTCGAGAAGTTCGACGAGTTGCTGGCGGAAGTCGAGGTGACGCCTCTCGTCACGTACTTTCTATCAGATCCAGGAGCGAAGATTGTCGGTCTGGAGGTCGAGGCGCGTCGCACGATCATGGACGACGATGCGGAGGCCGCGGCGAGGGGAAACCTGGCCGAGATGCGCGCATCTGCAGATCCCAGAATCGCGGTGCTGGAGACATTTGTATCGGCGAACGACCTTGTCGAATCCAATGTCGTCGGTGCGATGAATTCAAGTTACGCCTTCTACAACGGGCTGATGGTCGGCGGCGCGCTTGACGGCGAACTGACCGAGGATCGGGTGCTGGCCGATGTCTGGGCGCAGGAGCCGGAGATCAGGAGCGAGACGACGGATTGGGTCTATTCCTATCTGGCGCTGGCGTATGAGCCGCTGGCCGATGCGGATATCGAAGCCTATACGGCCCTTTCGCTGACCCGTGAGGGGCGGGCGCTCAACCATGCGATCTTCGGGGCGTTCGATGCCATGTACACGACGATCTCATTCGCGTTGGGTCAGGGTGCCGCGCGGTTCATGGTGGGCGAGGAGCTTTGAGATCCTCCGCCTGCCGGATGTTGCGCGGCTCATTGCCGCCGTGCGTCGGGCCGGTCTTGCAAAGGCGCGCGGGGGCGCCTTGACTTGACCCGCGATCCACCCCATAAGCCCGGCCTGCGCAAGGGCTTTCTTTCGTCTTGCGCGATCACAAATCCCGCCCATGTGGCGCGCAGTCCGAGGTGGATCCGTCGATGACGGGACCGAACGCCCGAAAGGGGACCGCAGGACGCGGAAAATGAGGAATAGAAGATGTTTGCGGTGATGAAGACCGGTGGCAAGCAGTATCGGGTCCAGAGCGGCGATGTGCTGCGGCTCGAACGGCTGGCGGCAGAGGCGGGCGAAACCATTCAGTTCAACGACATCCTGATGGTCGGTGCCACGATCGGAAGCCCGCTTGTTGCGGGCGCGGGCGTGCAGGCCGAGGTGATCGACCAGATCAAGGGCGAAAAGCTGATCCACTATGTCAAGCGTCGCCGCAAGCACAGCTCGCAGCGCACCAAAGGCCATCGTCAGAAGCTCACGCTTGTGCGGATCGGCAACATATTGGAAACCGGTGCCGACAACAGTGGCGTCAAGGCGGCGATCGGGACCGGGTCACTGTCGGTTGCAGCTCTGGCCGCCCTGAGCCCCGCGAAGAACAAGCCTGCCAAGCCCGAACAGGACCGCACGGCGAAAGCGGCAAAGCCAAAACAGCCAAAGGTGAAATCAAAGTCGCCAGAAGAGCCTGTTGCCGATGACAACACCACTGCGGCATCCAGCAAGCCTGCAAACTTGATGGATACGGCACGCGATGGCAGCCCCGATGACCTCAAGAGAATTTCAGGTGTCGGGCCCAAGCTGGAGGGTCTGCTGCACGAAAACGGCGTGTTCCATTTCGACCAGATTGCCGCATGGAGCCCCGAGGAAATCAATTACATGAACTACAAGCTGTCGTTCAAGGGCCGGATCGAACGTGACGGGTGGCTGGACCAGGCTGCGGCCTTCGCCGCCGAAAAGGAGTAATACCCCATGGCACACAAGAAAGCAGGCGGATCGTCGCGCAACGGTCGCGACAGCGCGGGCCGACGGCTCGGCATCAAGAAGTTCGGTGGTGAGGAAGTCATTCCGGGAAACATCATTGCCCGGCAACGCGGCACCAAATGGTGGCCGGGCGCCGGGGTCGGTCTCGGGCGTGATCACACCATCTTTGCGACGGTCGAAGGTCAGGTCACGTTTCACAAGGGTCTGAAGCAGCGTACATTCATTTCTGTTCTTCCGATGGCGGAGGCGGCCGAGTAGCCTCTGCTGGTCTGGTCATGGGGGATTGGCGTGTCGCTGGTCCCTTCCTAGCCGGCCAAAGGCTTTGTGCATGGGTTTTGGTGTTTGACCAGAGTATCCGTCATCTGATTTGTGATCGAAGCTTCGGACACATTTAGTCATCAAACCAGAGCGACCGTCCGCATTCCAGCCATGGGTTCGTGACGCAATGCACGGGTTCGACGGCAGGATCGCTTTGACAGCATGAATTTACCGGGAATTTCCAAACTGGTGCGCCCGGGTATCCATTGTTGCACACCTTGCCAGATGTGGCATGCCCGAAAGGCCGTCCTTGCAAGCCACAGCCGCTGTAGCCATCTGACCCTGCAGGGTGCACTTCGATCCGGTCGCGTCGAAGTTCGATGTTGGCGGGGCGAAAGCCTGGCTTTTCCCGGTTCTGGACAGAACCGGGGATGGAATTAATGGTTGAGTAAACACACGGGCGTTACGGTGCGTCTCGTCTGCGGGAGGGACGCCATGAAGATGGGAACAATTGCCGATCAACCGACAGTAACAACAGAGAAATGTCGGCTGCGGCCCTTGCGCCGGTCGGATGCCGGTTTGCTGGCGATGTATGCCGGGGATGTCAGAGTGGCGCGTGCCACCCGATCGATCCCGCATCCGTTGCCCCCCGGTGCAATCGAAGCCCTGATTGCGCGGTCACTGGCCGATGATCGGACCACCGATATCTGGGCATTGGATGGCAGCGCCGGCGGACTGCCCGAACTCCTGGGGATCGTTTCGCTGGAACGGATGGATCGCAACCAGTCCGAAATCAGCTACTGGGTCGCGCCGGCATTCTGGAACACCGGACTGGCGAGCGATGCCGTCCGGGCCCTGATCGCGGCAAGACCACAAGGTGCACGCACGATATTTGCGACCGTGCTGCAGGACAATCCGGCCTCTGCTCGCGTGCTGACGAATTGCGGTTTCAGCTATCTCGGCGACGCCGAACTGTTCTGTGTCGCGCGCGCCAGCACAGTGCCGACCTGGACCTATACGCTGAAGCTCGACTGAAGGCCA
The DNA here is from genome assembly GCA_041744175.1 of Oceaniglobus sp. GTDB lineage: Bacteria > Pseudomonadota > Alphaproteobacteria > Rhodobacterales > Rhodobacteraceae > Oceaniglobus. The sequence continues at coordinate 3,795 of JBGTLJ010000131.1, forward strand.
TTTGGAGTATGCACATGCCAGGCTTCGCACCGCACGCCTGTGCCTGCGCCAGCCCGTGTCGGCGGATGCGCCAACACTGGCTGCGGCGATCGGTAACTACGATGTCGCGCGCTGGCTGGGTCGGGTGCCCTATCCCTATGATGTCGGCGACGCGGACCGTTTCATCGAAGCCTCCGGGGCAGGGCGCGACTGGATCATCTTCTTGGGGGGAGAACTTGTCGGTGGCATTTCTCTAGACTTCGAGCTTGGCTATTGGGTGGCCCGACCGGCCTGGGGTCAGGGCATCGCGACCGAGGCCTGCGATGCGGTGGTGGATGCCCACTTCGCGTCCAGCGGACGTGACGTTCTGAACTCAGGCCACTTCGAAGACAACGAACGCTCGGCGCGGGTGCTGATCAAGCAGGGTTTTCGCTATGTCGGCAACACTACGGTCTCCGCGCGCGCGCTGTCGCAGACTGTCCGCTCGCGCTCCATGGAACTGAGCCGGGAGGACTGGCAAGTCAGGCGGCGCTTTCGCGTCATGACCCCGCGACTGATGATCCGGGAATTGGCACGGCAGGATCTTTCCGCGTTGATGCGCATCTGCGGGCGGGAACAGGTGGCGCGGATGTTGTTCAACATTCCGCATCCTTGGAGCGAAGATGCGGCCAAGGCCTGGATCGAGGCTGCGCTGTACCGCGGTCGGGTGGGGTTTCGCGCTGCCATCTGCCGCAATGGTGCCGTGATCGGCGCGATCGGGATCGCGCGGATGCCGGGGCCGGGCACCATCACATGCATGTATGTCATCCATCCGGACCATTCAGGGAATGGTTATGCGACGGAGGCACTGTCGCATTTTCTGTCCGATGTCATGACGCGGTTCAATATCGACACGATCGAGGCTGACCATTTCGACGACAATCCAGCCAGCGGGGCCGTGCTGCGCCATGTCGGTTTTGTCCGGCACCTTGATTCGACCGGAAAATCTGCTGCCCGCCAGGGGCGACATCCGGTGACGGTCTATCGTCTGAATCGCGCCGATCTGCGCGAGCCGGATGCCTGATCGCCGGACATTGCGCGGCCTTGAGACCCGGACGTAAAACCGCTATCGCCTGTCAGTCCCTGCGCCTCGAAGGCATCCCCGATGAAATTTCTCGATCTTTGCAAAGTCTACATCCGCTCGGGCGGCGGCGGGGCCGGATGCATCAGTTTCCGGCGCGAGAAATACATCGAATACGGTGGGCCCGATGGCGGCGATGGCGGCAATGGCGGCGACGTGATTGCCGAGGCGGTCGAGGGGCTGAACACGCTGATCGATTTCCGCTATCAGCAGCATTTCTTCGCCCAGTCCGGTCAGCACGGGATGGGCCGCCAGCGGACCGGTCGAAGCGGTGACGACATCGTCCTTCGGGTGCCCGTGGGGACCGAGATCCTCGAAGAGGACGAAGAGACGGTGATTGCCGATCTGACGGAGGCGGGCCAGCGGATCGTGCTGGCGCGGGGTGGCAACGGAGGCTTTGGCAACCTGCATTTCAAGTCCTCGACCAACCAGGCGCCGCGCCGGGCCAATCCGGGTCAGGAGGCGGTGGAACGCACGCTTTGGCTGCGGCTGAAACTGATTGCCGATGCCGGGCTTCTGGGTCTGCCGAACGCGGGAAAATCGACGTTTCTGGCCGCCACGTCGAATGCCCGTCCAAAGATCGCCGACTATCCGTTCACCACGCTGGTGCCCAATCTGGGGGTCGTGGGCGTCGATGGGGCGGAATTCGTCATGGCCGACATTCCCGGCCTGATCGAGGGCGCGCATGAGGGCAGGGGCCTTGGCGTGACGTTTCTCGGGCATGTGGAAAGGTGTTCGGTCCTGCTGCACCTTGTCGACGGCACATCAGACGATGTTGCGGCCGACTGGCAGACGATCATCACCGAGCTTGAGGCCTATGGCGGCGCGTTGGCGGACAAGCCACGCATCACCGCGCTGAACAAGATAGATGCGCTGGACGACGCGGAACGCGCCGCCGCCCGCGATGCGCTGGAACGTGTCGCCGGTCCGGTGCTGATGATGTCGGGGGTCAGCCGCGAGGGGCTGACCGAGGTCCTGCGTGCCGTCCGCGCCAAAATCGCGCTGGGATCGCAACCCCGCGAAGCTGACGGACAGACATGGCGTCCCTGAGCGACGCGCGCCGGATCGTCGTCAAGATCGGTTCGGCGCTGCTGGTGGATCGGGGGACAGGCGCTCTTCGACTGCCTTGGCTGCTGGGGCTGGCGCGCGATGTGATGATGATCAAGGCGCGAGGCGCCGACGTGGTCATCGTATCGTCCGGTTCCATCGCGCTGGGGCGCGGGGTGTTGCATCTGGGCCATGGTGCGCTGGCGCTCGAACAGTCCCAGGCGGCGGCGGCGGTCGGACAGATCCGGCTGGCGCGCGCCTATGAAGAGGTCTTGCAACCCCACGGGCAGGTGACGGCGCAGGTTCTTGTGACCCTGGAGGATACGATGGACAGGCGGCGCTATCTTAACACCCGCGCAACGCTTGAACAGCTGCTGTCTCTGGGGGTCGTGCCCATCGTCAACGAGAATGACACCGTCGCCACCGATGAGATCCGGTTCGGCGACAATGACCGTCTGGCGGCGCAGATTGCCGTGACCGTGGGGGCGGATCGGTTGATCCTGCTTTCCGATGTCGATGGATTCTATTCCGCCAACCCACGAACCGATCCGGCCGCCCGTCGTTTCGACGTCATTGACCGCATCACCCCCGAGATCGAGGCGATGGCGGGCGACGCCGGATCGGGCCTGTCTAGGGGCGGGATGAAGACCAAGCTGATGGCGGCGCGCACCGCGACGGGCGGGGGATGCGCCATGGCGATCACCGACGGGTTTTCCGACCGGCCGCTGCAGGCGCTGGAACGTGGCGCACATGCAACGTGGTTCTCGGCACTCGGCGATCCGCAACTGGCGCGCAAGCGGTGGATTGCCGCGATGAAACCGCGCGGCACCCTGACCATCGATTCCGGCGCGGTCGTCGCCCTTGGCCAAGGCAAATCGCTTTTGCCCGCCGGTGTGATCGCGGTTGACGGCGGCTTCGGGCGCGGCGATCCGGTCGCCATCGCCACGCCGCAGAACAAGGCGCTGGGCCTGGGTCTGACCCGGTATACTTCGGACGAGGCACATGCGATCATGGGCCGTCACACCCGCGACATCGAGGCCGTTCTGGGATATCCCGGGCGCGCTGCCCTGATTCACCGTGACGACATGGTGCTCTGACAATCCTGTCTTTCCTGATACAGACTGAAACGGCCCGAACCCGACGGAGGCACAGCAGATGAAAGATCAAGCCGAAATACATGAAACGATGCGCGACATCGGCCAACGTGCACGCGCCGCTTCGGCAATCCTGGCATCTGCCACACCGGCATCGAAGACGACTGCGCTGGAGCACGCTGCAAATGCCGTCTGGAAGGCACGCAAGGACATTCTGGAGGCCAACGGGAAGGATCTGGCGTTCGGTCGGGACAGGGCACTGTCGGACGCGATGACGGATCGCCTGACGCTGACGGAGGCGCGCATCCAGACTATCGTTGACGGATTGCGCGCCATCGCCGCGCAAGATGATCCGGTCGGGATGGTGATGGCCGAATGGGATCGGCCCAGCGGGCTTCACATTCGGCGGGTTCGAACGCCTCTGGGGGTGATCGGCGTGATCTATGAAAGCAGGCCCAATGTGACGGCGGATGCCGGTGCGCTTTGCCTGAAGGCGGGAAATGCCGTGATCCTGCGGGGCGGGTCCGAAAGCCTGCATTCCTCGCTCGCCATTCATGCGTGTCTGGTCGAGGGGCTGCGCGCGGCCGATCTGCCCGAGGATGCGATCCAGATCGTCGCGACCCGGGACCGCGCGGCAGTCAGCGAGATGCTGACGATGTCCGACTGCATCGACGTGATCGTGCCGCGGGGAGGCAAGGGACTTGTCGGGCTTGTCCAGCGCGAAGCGCGGGTGCCGGTGTTCGCCCATCTGGAAGGGATCGTCCATATCTACATCGACCGCAATGCAGATCCGGAGATGGCATTGCGCGTGGTCATCAACGCAAAGACCCGCCGCACCGGCATTTGCGGCGCCGCGGAATGCCTGCTGATCCATCGCGACGTGGCCGACACGATCGGTCAGGGTCTGGTGCGCGCCCTTATCAATGCCGGAGTCGAGGTGCGGGGCGACGCTGCTTTGCAGGGCATCGAAGGGGTTGTGGCGGCAGAGCACGACGATTGGGGGCGCGAATACCTTGATATGACGATCGCCGCGCGCGTGGTCGAGGATATCGACGGTGCGATCAGCCATATCCGGGAATTCGGCAGCAGCCACACCGACTGTATCATCACCGGCGATCAGATGGCGGTCGACCGGTTCTTTGAACGGCTGGATTCCGCGATACTGATGCACAACGCCTCGACCCAGTTCGCCGATGGGGGCGAGTTCGGGATGGGGGCCGAAATAGGGATCGCCACCGGCAAGATGCACGCCCGTGGCCCCGTAGGAGCTGAACAGCTGACCAGCTTCAAGTACCTTGTCAGCGGTGACGGTGCGGTCAGAAGCTGAGCGTGATCACCCCCGTGTCCTCCGAGATCCGCACCCTGCGCCCGATGTCCGCCGCGGCATGGTCGGCAAGGGGAAAATGCACATGGCTGGCGCCGATCTCTCCGTCGCCCGACATCCGTGTGGCAAGTGGCCACAGATCCGGCAACGGCTTGATCCGGTCTGCACGTCCTTCGACGCGCCAACCGCCGCTGCTGCGCCAGATGGTAATGACACCGCCCCAGGGCATGGCGGTTTCCAGGCACTGGATGAGAAGGAAGGCGAGTTTCACCTCGGCGCGAAGGGGATGGTCGTCAAGCTGCCAGTCGATCGTCAACTTTCCGCCGGAGAGCGGACCAAGGATCGAAACAATTTCGGCACGCCCGATTTCCTGGCCGCTGCTTGAGCCACCGAATGCAACGCGAAAGAACCGGATACGTGCATTTGCATTCTCGACACTTTCGCTGATAAGGGTCAGTTCGGGCCCCGCAGCGATACCGGACATGGCAAGCAGTTCGAGACCGTTGCTGATCGCGCCTAGCGGGCTGATAAGATCGTGGCAGATCCGCGACCCGAGCAATGCGTGCAGATCACGCACCGGCGCACTCATCTTACAATTCCTGGCAGTGCGGAAAACTTTATGGCGGACATGACATCGCTACTTGAACCCGGCATGGTCGTCCGCCACCCGACGCAGCCGGACTGGGGCCTGGGCCAGGTGCAGTCGAACATAAACGGCACGGTTACCGTGATGTTCCGCGAGGTCGGAAAAGTGGTGATCGACGGGGCGCGCGTTGATCTCATCCCGGTGTTCGACTCCTGATCATAGGCCGGCTTGACGTGAGCCATGTTCTGCCGATGGTTTATTCTTATTAAGCTAACATTCGCTAGGATTGTGTCAACGCATCCTTTCCACGACTGGATTAGTCATCGCGGTTGCCAACATGCCCTGGACTCTCTAGAGACCGGTCGGCCCTGTTCGAAAGCCGGAGCATGACGACACTCGGACGTTACCCGCCAAGGTTTCGCTGCCGCCTGGCGCGAAATGACGCGGACATCGTGGCGGTCCAGCGATTGCGTTACGATGTGTTCGTGAATGAACTTGGCGGCGACGGGCCATTGGTGGATCACGTCGCGGGACGCGAGACCGACAGGTTCGATGCCCATGCAGATCATTTGATGCTGTTCGATGACGCGAGGTGTGAAAGGGAAGGGGACCCGGTGATCGGCGTCTATCGCATCATCGACGACGCTGCCGCAGAGGCAGCTGGGCACTTCTATTCCGAGGACGAGTTCGATCTGACGCCGCTGAAATCCTGCGGACGCAGGCTGTTGGAACTTGGGCGGTCCTGCCTGCACCTCGATTATCGCGGAGGTACTGCGATGATGCATCTCTGGTCCGCGCTTGCCGACATCGTCGCCGACCGCAATATCGAGATCCTGTTCGGTGTGGCGTCGTTTCATGGGGTCGACACTGCGCGTCTTGCGGCGCCTCTCGCCATGCTGCACCACCGCCATCTTGCCCCGCCGGCGCTGCGCGTGAGGGCGCGTCCGCCAAATGACCTGAAGATGGATCTGCTGGCGGCAATGGATGTCAACCGCGTCGCCGCCATGCGTGAAACGCCTGCCCTCATCAAGGCCTATCTTCGTCTCGGCGGATGTGTGGGGTCCGGTGCTTATGTCGACCGGGCCTTCAACACCACCGATGTCTGCCTGATCCTGGACACTGCTCAGCTGAAGGCCCGCCAGCATGACCTGTATCGACGGAACCGTACATGAGCCCGACCTGGGAAGGTGTTGCCGCGCCTGAACCGCTGCGTATCGACACGATGGGCTGGATCAGGGTGGCGGTGCGGGGCGTGTTCCTTGGGTGCCTGGTGTTTGGCGGGCTGCTGTTGCTGCTTGCCACCCGTCTGGTCGAACGGCCCCTGTACGGGTCGAAAAGACCGGCGACCCCCTACATCACCCGTGCGGTCTGTCGGTCTGCGTTCGTCGTCCTCGGCATGGGGCATGACATCAGGGGGCGGCCGATGACCGGGCAGGGGGCAGTGGTCGCCAACCATTCGTCCTGGCTGGACATCTTTGCGCTGAACGCCGGGCACACGGTCTATTTCGTCTCAAAGTCCGAGGTTGCGGCCTGGCCCGCCGTGGGCTGGCTGGCCCGTGCGACCGGGACCCTGTTCATCCGTCGCCACCGGGGGTCGGTGGCGGCGCAGCGCGATCTGGTTCGGCACCGGCTGGAGGCAGGTCACCGCCTCGTATTCTTCCCGGAAGGCACGTCGACGGACGGAAAGCGTGTCCTTGCCTTCAAGACATCCCTGTTCGAGGCATTCTTTGCGGATCACCTGAAGAAAGCCGTATCGCTACAGGCTGTAAGCGTGCTTTACACGGCGCCGCCGGATGTAGATCCACGGTTTTATGGATGGTGGGGCAATATGGATTTCGCCGCCCACCTGTTGCAGGTGCTGGCCATTCGACGTCAGGGCAAGGTGACAGTGATCTATCATCCTGCCGTGGCAGTCGCCGATTTCATCACCAGAAAGCAGATCGCCCAAGAGCTGGAAGCGACGGTCCGACAGGGTCTTGGCAATGTCACGGACCGGACGATCACCCGAGCATGCTGACCAGTCGGCCAAGTTCGGCTGCCGGATCGTCGTTGCTCCAGATTTCCTCGCCAATGGCGACAAAGTCCGTCACCAGCGCCAGATCCGCCAGCAGCGATCCATCGAATCCGCCTTCGGCCACCAAAGGTATCTCGATCATCTCCGACCACCATTCGAACAGGTCTCTTGGTGCGACCGTCCCGTCGCCAAGCGGGGTGGCTGTGACGGGGCCGAAACTGACATAGTCGGCGCCCGCTTCGGCCGCGCCCATGCCGTCATGGCGCGATGCCCCGCAAAAGGCGCCGACAATCGCGTCCGTGCCCAGATCCTTTCGCACCTTTCGCAGGTTGCGGGCGCCGTTCACCAGATGAACGCCGTCCAGTCCCAATCGTCCGACCAACTGGACATGGTCCTGGATCACGATCGATACGTCGCGGGCATGGGCGATTTCCCGAAGGGCATCGGCGGCGCGCGCGACACGCTCCTCGTCGCCGGACGGAAGATGCAACCGGATGCAGGCGATCTCGACCCGGTCGAGCACATGGGCAAGGCGGTCGGGAAAAATCGACAGATCAAGTTCGGGTGGCGTGATGAGGTAGATCTGGGGGCGGTCGGTGTCTGCCATGCTATGCTCCTGTCGCGCGGTCAGGCGGTTCTAGACCTGTTCGCCGGGCTTGGCCACTTGGCAGGCAGCGTGGCGTGAAACGCATATTTTCGACGTCAGCTGCGTGATGCGCGCCATTGACCACCGTATTCGGGGCGGCAGGTGCGAAACCGCCTATCGCGTTTTCGCGCAGAGCTTCGGCGCCCGAAATGTCGGCGCTCAGCGGATCGGCAAGCTTTGCGTCATGGGCCAGCGCCGTCACCTTGTACCCGTCACCGCGCCATCCTATCACCGCACCATGCATCTGCCGAGGAATTGATGGCGATACCGATCCCGCCCCAGCCGTTGTTCGTTCTGGTGCGTCCGCAGATGGGTGAGAACATCGGCGCGGCGGCGCGGGCGATGTACAATTTCGGGCTTGGGCGGATGGCGATTGTCGAACCGCGCGACGGTTGGCCGAACCCCCGCGCCGCGGCTCTGGCCAGCGGCGCCGGGCGGGTGCTGGATTCCGCGGCGATCCACCGCACGACGGCAGAAGCGGTCGCACAATGCGCATTCGTCTTTGCCACCACCGCGCGCGACCGCGACATGACCAATCCCGTCTTCACCCCCGAAGCCGCCATGGCACGCGCCGCGTCGATGATCGCGGTAGGACAGCGGGTTGCAGTGCTGTTCGGCCCCGAACGCACGGGGCTGGAAAACGAGGACATCGCCCGGGCCAACGCCATCGTCAGCGTCCCGGTCAATCCGGAATTTCCGTCGCTGAACCTTGCGCAGTGCGTCCTCTTGACGGCCTATGAGTGGCGGCGTCAGATCGCCCCCGCACGGCCCGAGACAACCCATTGGGCCGGTCAGGAACCGGCCACCCATACCGAGGTTGACGCACTTGCCCAGCACTACGAGACACGGCTGGATGACGCCGGTTTCTTCTTTCCGCCCCACAAGTCCGAACCGATGCGACAAAGCCTGCGAAACATGTGGTCGCGGCTGCCGCTGACCTCGGCGGACGTGCGCATGCTGCACGGCGTGCTGCGGCAATTGCTTCGGGGGCGGCAGGGGTGACTTGAAGGCTCCGGGGGTCGAGGATAGGTACGGCGTCAAAGGGGGCGCCATGGCAGGAAAGCGCGCGATTTTTCAGGAGGTGGCAGCGGATCGTGCCAGCCGGGTCAGGCCAGCCGGCGGGATGATCGATGCGCGACCGCGCGGTGCGCGCCGGGGTATCCGGCTCTGGCTGATGGTGCTGTTCGCCCTTGTCGTGGTGATGATCGCTGTGGGCGGGCTGACCCGTCTCACGGATTCTGGCTTGGCGATCACCGAATGGCGTCCGGTTACCGGCGCGCTGCCCCCGCTGAACGCAGCCGACTGGCAGGCCGAATTCGAACGGTATCGGGCCATCCCCGAATATGAACTGCAGAACCGTGGCATGAGCCTTTCCGAATTCCAGTTCATCTACTGGTGGGAATGGGGCCATCGCCAGCTGGGTCGGGTGATAGGGCTGGTGTGGGCCGTCGGATTTCTCGGCTTTCTTCTGGCGCGCAAGATTCCGGTCGGCTGGACACCGCGTCTCCTGATGCTTGGGGCGCTGGGGGGTTTGCAGGGGGCGATCGGGTGGTGGATGGTGTCGTCTGGGCTGACCGGGACAGCGCTCGACGTGGCTTCATACCGCCTTGCCACACACCTGGGTCTGGCATTCATCATCCTTGGGCTGATCGCATGGTATGTGTTCCAGCTTGGCCATAGCGAGGCGGAGCTTATGCAGGCACGCCGCCGCCGCGAGGGCCGACTGGTGACCGCATCATCCGTTCTGATCGTCGCGGCGGCGGTGCAGATCCTGCTGGGTGCGCTGGTCGCGGGGATCGATGCGGGGCGATCCTATCCTGACTGGCCTCTGATGGCGGGCGGCCTGCTGCCCCCGGATCCGCTTTCGCTGCGGCCGCTCTGGCGAAATTTCTTCGAGGACCCGGGGCTTGTGCAGTTCATGCACCGCATGGCCGGATATGTGCTGTTCGGCCTTGGTGTTGCGGTGTGGTGGCGCGCCCGGCGCTCTGCCAGCCGGGCGACGCGTCTGGGTTTCAGTGCGGTTCTGGCCATGCTGGGCGTTCAGGTTCTCTTGGGTATCGGTGCGGTGGTCTATTCCGCACCATGGCATATCGCGATCGTGCACCAGTTCGGGGCCGTCGTTCTTTGGGTCCTGATCCTGCGGGCGCGACACCAGGCCAGCTATCCCGTCGCGCAATCCGTGCGCGGCTGAACCATGTGGGGCGTGCCATGACAGCCTATGAAGACCTGATGGCGTTCCAGCGGGACACCGAGGCACTTGGCCAGATTGCCGGTCGTCTGGGGTGGGATCAGGAAACGGTCATGCCGCGCGGTTCGGCCGAACAGCGCGGCCATGAGATTGCCGCCATGGAATCCGTCCTGCATGCCCGGCGCATCGACCCGCGCGTCGGCGAATGGCTTGCGACAGCAGAGCCGCCGGACAACACCGCCAAAACGAACCTGCGCCATATCCGGCGCGACTACGACCGTACCGGCCGGGTGCCCGTGCGGCTTGCGTCCGAACTGGCCAGGGTCACCAGCCTGTCCCAGGGAATCTGGGCAGAGGCGCGGGCGACGGGCGATGTCGCGGCGTTCCTTCCCACCTTTCGCACCGTATTGTCCCTGACGCGCGAAAAGGCGGCGGCACTGGCCGATGGCGGCGATCCCTATGACGCGCTGCTGGATGATCACGAACCCGGCGCCACGGGGCAGGGTCTCGCCGATATGTTCGCGGCGCTGCGACCGCGGCTGGTTGCTTTGCGAGAGAGGATCATGGGTGCCACGTACCGGCCCGATAGGCTGTGCGGCGTCTATGACGAGGCAGGTCAGCTGGCGATCAGCGATGCGTTGGCGCGGTCATTCGGATATGACCTGAGACGCGGTCGGATCGACAAGGCCGTCCACCCGTTTTCATCCGGATCCGGCAACGACGTGCGCATCACAACCCGCACCAGCTCGGACGACCCGTTCAACTGTTTCTATTCGACAATCCACGAGGTCGGCCATGCCGCCTATGAGCAGGGGATAGATCAGGCCCATCTGCTGACGCCATTGGGGCGCGGCGTGTCCATGGGCGTGCATGAAAGCCAGAGCCGGATCTATGAGAACCAACTCGGGCGATCTGCCGCGTTCACGTCTCATCTGTTCGGGCTGATGAAGGACAGGTTCGGCGACTTCGGCGTCCGCGACGCAGATGCGTTTTACGGCACCGTCAATCGGGTGACATCGGGTTATATCCGTACCGACGCGGACGAGGTGCACTATAATCTGCACGTCCTGCTGCGCTTTGATCTCGAACGCGCGCTGATCGGCGGAACCCTGGCCCCCGAGGATCTTGAAGAGGCCTGGAACGCACGGTTCCTCGCGGATTTCGGCGTTGCGGTCGACCGTCCCGCCAATGGGGTCCTACAGGACGTCCATTGGCCTGTCGGGCTGTTCGGGTACTTTCCCACCTATACCCTGGGCAATGTCTATGCAGGGTGCCTGCACAAGGCGCTGCGACTTGCGGTGCCGGATCTTGACGCGGATCTGGCCAATGGCGATCCGTCTGCAGCGACAGCTTGGCTGCGGGAAAATCTTCAGACCTTTGGCGGGTTGCGTCCGCCCCGCGATACGATCCGGCATGCATGCGGGTTCGACCCCCATGAGGGTCCGCTGCTGGACTATCTGGAAGAGAAGTTCAGCACGATTTACCGACTCTGATTTGTCCTCATCTTGTGGAGGACGAAGAATGCGTCTCAGCGCCGACGGGTCGCGTCACAGTGGCCGAATCTTCAGCCGCGTGATCCGGTTGTCCTTGCGCTGCGACACCTCGAAGCGAAATCCATGGAACGAAAAGACCTGGCCCTGCGTCGGGATGGTCTGCGCCTCATGGATGACGAGGCCCGCGATCGTGTTGGCCTCGTCGTCCGGAAGGGCCCATTCCGTGGCGCGGTTGAGATCGCGGATCGTCATCGCGCCGTCCACCAGATAGTCGCCGCCGTCGCCCATCCTCAGGGGATGTTCGGCATCGACATCGAATTCATCGGTGATTTCGCCGACGATTTCCTCAAGGATGTCCTCCAGCGTGATCAGACCCTGAAGCGCGCCATATTCGTCCACGACCAGCGCGAAATGCGTATGGCGACGCAGGAACTGCCGCATCTGATCGTCGAGCGTGGTGGTTTCAGGCACGAAATAGGGCTTCATCGCGACGTCGAGAATATCGAAATCGCCGAAAGGGTCGCCCGCGTCCGGGTTGTCGCGGCGCTTGGCGTACATCGCGCGCAAAAGATCCTTTGCATGGATCACGCCGACGATTTCCTCCTGGGTGTCGCGAAACAGCGGCAACCGGGTATGGGGCGATTTCAGGCACTGTTCCATCGCTTCGGAGGGCGGAATCGACACATCGATCATCTCGATATGCGATCGGTGCAGCATGATCTCTTCGACGGTACGTTCGGCAAGGTCCAGCGCGCCGAGGATCCGGTCCCGATCCTCTTTCTGGACCAGTCCCTCGGAATGGCCGAGGTTCAGGGCGCCCGCGATCTCTTCGCGGACCGCAAGGATATGACTGTTCGGGTCGGCATTTACGCCGAAGAGTCTCAGCACCAGACGAACGAAAGCACGCACCGCGCTGACCACGGGTGAAAAAATGGTGATGATGAACTGTATCACCCGGCTGACCATGGCGGCCGCGGTTTCAGCGTTGGTTATGGCATAGGTCTTTGGCAGAACTTCGGCAAAGATCAACACCAGCAAGGTCATCACCAGCGTCGCGAGCGCCACGCCCGATTCCCCGAAGGCACGGGTGAACAGCGCCGTCGCCAGAGAGGTGGCCAGGATGTTGACCAGATTGTTGCCCAGCAGCACGGATCCGATCAGCCGTTCGTTGTCTTCGGTGATCGAAAGTGCGCGGGCCGCACCCGCATTGCCCTTGTCGGCCTGTGCGCGCAACTTTCCCCGCGACGCAGCGGTCAGGGCGGTTTCGCTGCCCGAGAAGAATGCTGAACAGACCAGCAACAATAGGATCGCGCCGGCGACAATCCAGAAGCCGGTGTCGAAAACGGTCGCCGGAGATTCCATCGCGCAAGACTTTCCTGTTGCTGGCGGTGTTATGGGCGCGACGCTGCTGCCTTTCAAGGGCAGGACACCGGGCGGCCGCTTTCGCGCCGGTCTGCCACGCGATGCTGCGGTCCACCTGATGTCGGGCCGTATCCGTGACGATCCGTCTCATGATCTTGCGAACCATCTGACGGATCGCAGCGGGCATCGGCTGGAATGACCGCTCTTTACCGGAAAGCGTGAAACGGATCGAAATTGCTCCAGAAGGTGACATCAAGGCACGTTTCGTACGGTCTCTTATCTGAGCCCGAACGGATAACCGTTTCGCCCATGGCGAAATCAGGCTCTCAGTTCGTCCCGGTCCGGCAAAGCCCGCGTCCTTCGTATCCTGCGGCTTCCCGCATGATGCGCCCCAGTTCGGCGCGGTCGCCCCGCCCGGACTGGATATAGTATCCGCCTGTCGCCCGTGCGATGCATTCCAGCGACGTGCTTTGGCCAAGATCGACAATGTTGATCGCGATTCCCGGGCGGGCAAGCTTTACGGACTGGGCGGCGGCGCAGGGGTCCCCGTCGCAGCTGTCGATCCCGTCAGAAACAAGCAGGATGTTGGCGGGCTCATCGACGCTCTGGCCACCTCTCACCTTGCCCATGGCAAGGCGCACCGCATCGGCCAAGGCCGTCTTGCCGACAGGCCGCAACGATCCGATGGCGCGCTTCAGATCACCGCGCTGCGCGGTGGCAAAGGTTCCGGCGTCCTGCACGTCGTTGCAGTTGGGAAAGACGACCATCGATATGTCGATGCCAGGGGGTGCCTGATCGACCGTGTCGCCCAGCACGTCCCGCGTGATGTCCATGCGGGTCGGTCCCGGAAGGTCCCGCAGTTCACCTTCCAGCCGACCGAGATATGCCGATTCCTCGAAATTCAGCAGGTTTCGACGCCCTGATTGGGTGGCTTCCTCAAGCCGCGCCATGAGCTGGTAATAGTCTCTGGCCATATCTGGCGGGATATCGGCGCCGATTTCCATGCTGCCCGAAGCATCGACAAGCAACACCAGTTCGCCCGTCTCTCTGGCGACCTGTCCCGGCGGACAGGGCGAAACGACATCCGGTGAGGTTTGTGGTGATGCTGGCAAAACCGTCGGAACCGTCGTCGGCATGACTGGCGGACCGGGTTGCGGCGCGGCAGGCGGTACCAAGTCGGTGCGATCCTCGAAGACTGGCTGGCAAACCCTGTCGGCGATGGCAATCTGGCGTTCCAGCTGCATGATGCGATTGCGCAGGACCGCCGATTCCGCAACCGCCGGATCGGGTTCGGCTTGCGATACCTCTTCCGGGCAGGCCGACGGAGAGAAAGACAGGTTCAGCCCACAAGGCTCGAGCATCAGAGCGACGATCCAGGCGCACAGGATTGCCAGTGTCAGCCACCCCAAACCCATGAGCCAGCCGGACATCGCGCCAAGGACGCCTGTCGCCGTCGCCGTGTCGGCAGATTTCGACGGCACGGCGCCCGATGGTGTTTGCCCGTCAGCACGGGGCGATGCATCCGATCCAACGCGTCCCGCCACAGCACCCGCGCCCTGCCGCGACGCCCCCGTCAAAACGCCTCTCACGGTCCTTTGCACATCGCTGGCCCTTGCCCAGTTGATCAGAATGGGGTGCCAGATGCCTCCGTCCTCGATGGCGTGGATCGCCGTCTCGTCCGGTATCTCGACCGCATTTGCCAGCGCCTCGCCAAGTCGCTGGTCGCCGCTTTCGTCACTTGCGGAAAGCGAACCCGCGACTTCCCTGATGTCGCCGACCAGCACAGCCAGACGGTCCAGGACGGTGGCAGCAATGTCATCATCCAGATCGCCAAGACGCGACACCCGGCCGATCCGCGTGGCATACCAGTCGGTCTGATCGCCGTAATCGGTGCCGATAGGCTCTGCAAACAGCGTGGCATGATCGTCGCCGAGGCGCGCGGCGATTTCCGACTGCACCAGTTCGAACGACCGTTGTGCCTGCGATCCCAGAGGTTTCAGCCCCTCGGAACTCGTGGTGGCGATCAGATCTCCGTTCACCTCGGTTCTCCCCGATGTCTCATCTGCGCAGGACCAGATCCAACAGCGCCGCCTGCTCCATGTCGGCTTCCTGTCCGTAGGTCTGAAGGACGCCCCAGGCGGCATCGACCTTGCGGGCGATCGTGGTCTGTCCGGCGGTTTCAAGCCGTGTCGTGAGACCGTCGCGAATGGTCCGCAGATCCTCGGCCGCCATATCGGTCGATATCGTATCAAACGCCGTCCGCAGAACCAGCAGGTAGGCGTTCTGGGCGTCGCGCAGGTCGGTGATCGACGCCGCCGTGTTGCGCAGGGCCGACATCAATGCGTCGCGCTCCTTGTCCCGGGCCCCGGGAACCCGGCGTGCGATGTCACTGCTCAGGCGTTGCAGGCGCTCGATCTCGCCTGCATCGCGTCGCAGGGCATCGACGATGGTGGCGTTGCTCAGAAGGGTCGCGCGTGCGCTTTCGTCCTGGGCCAGCCGTGCTTCTTCCTTGGCGCGGCGGAATTGCAGCTGTACGCCGCTGAGCGCGGCCTGACGCGCCGGGTCGACCTCGGATTGCAGGATAGAGGCAAGCTGGGTCAGCGCGTCGCCCGATGTGGTGGTCGAACTGTCGGCCTGGGCGATCCAGCTGTCGTGGATCGCATCGATGCGGTCGCCCGACACCGCGTTGGCCGACAGGACCAGACGCAAGCCGAAGTAGTCGCCCGCCATCGCGCTTCCGCTGGCGGCGTCGAACATCGGGTATTCGGTGCGCTGCGCCGAATAGATCTGCGGCTCGGCCGCGTCCAGCGCTCCGCCGCGGGTGACCAGACCGCCGACCTGACCATGGCTGCGCCCCAGCGCGTTCAGCCGATAGGGTTCCAGCATCAGCTCTTCGGCATTGCCGTAGACGTCGAACAGTCCAAGAGGGTTCGGCGCCCGGATTCCCACGGGCCCGGGTTCCTTTCGCCGTCCATCGTTGAACAGCGCGAAGTCATCCATCGTTCCGTCCTGGAAAAACCGTCGCGCCGGATACTGGGCCGGATCTATCCGCGTTCCGCCTCTGGCGGCAAATTCCCATTCCACCTCGGTGGGCAGCCGGGCATAGGCACGTCTGTCGCCATCCGCAGGAAGGTTGGCGGGCGTGTTGACCAGCATCCATTCGCTGTAATCGCGCGACAGCGATACCGCCTCGAACCATGACAGCCCTCCCTGGGCCAGCCGGTCCGGGCCCTCGGGCGGGGCACAATCCCCTGCCAGCACGCGGTGTTGGCCACGTGTCAACTCGTATCGTGCAATGTAAAAGTAGGAATCGCCCGTGTCCGGGGTCGTGAAGGGGCCGCGAAGAAAGGCGGTTCTCAGATAGTCGGAATATCCGGTTTCAGGATCGGATTGACCGATGCGCACCCGCATGTCCGACAGGGGATCGCCGCGTTCGACCGGCACCTCGACGCGCTGGAATGCCATCGCCGCGCCGCAGGGCATGGGCAGCACCAGATCGGCCGGCGCGCCGGTGTCGGCGGCGGGATCGTAGAACGCGGCGGGCCATGACGGCGACTGCGCCTGCACCGAGGTGGCAAACGCGAACACGGCGATCATCGCGACAGGTATCGTCATGACCCTTCACGCAAAACGGTGGCCGGATCGGTGCGCTGGGCCGCCCGGGCCGCCGCCAGAGAGGTGGCCAGAACGAAGGCCAGCACGCCCGCGACGATGGCAAGCAGTTCGACGGGGGCAATGCGGACCATGGACGCACCGTCATCCGGCCGGAACATTGCCTGGACGACCAGCGAAGCCAGCCCGAACATCGCGAATGACACTGCAAGGGCGGCCAGAGCACACAGGATCGCCTGGGTCACCGGAAACAGGGACAGCCGGACGCCGCCGATCCCCATCAAGGACAGTGTCGCCATCACAGGTGCCTTGCGCTGCACCGCGCCCCAGAAACCTGCCAGTAACGCTGCACCAAGACCGACGCAGGCAACGACTGCCGTCAGCATCAGGGCGAGGTTCAAGTTTCGGCCCAGCTGAAGGGTCGCCTGCACCTCGCGGGTCCGGGCAATCGTGGACACGCCAAAGCGGGTTTCCATGCGGTTTTGCAGAGGGGCGAGGTCTTCGAGTCGGGTGGCATAGGCGCGGATGCCCTCGAAGGCGGCGTTGCGGGTGGCGATGTCGCGCCCATCGGCGATGCCATGTTCGGGCAGGGCGAAGCCGTCGTAATACGCCTCGATCAGATCAAGCTGGGCAATGTCGGCCAGCACGCTGCGCCCCCCCAGCAGCCTGGCGGGCACGATGGCAGCCACATCCAGCGTCAGGACAAGCTGGCGGGTGCGATCGGACTGGGTGGCGATCAGCACCGGCTGGCCCGCCGCGACGCCCAGCTGTCG
>JBGTLJ010000132.1:0-4326 GCA_041744175.1 Oceaniglobus sp.
AGGTCTCGACCCTGCTGGCGGGCACCCGCGCCGTGCCCGATCCGCAGACGATCTTCGGGATGAACGTCGATGCAGAGGAATTCGCCGCCGTCAGCAAGGCCGCGTTCATCCCCACCGACGTGTCGCAGTTCTTTTTCACCCCCACGGTGGTGGCGACGGGGGACGAGGTGGTTCTGTTCGACACCGGGCTCGACCCCGCAGGCATCACCGCCGCGCTGGCTGCGGCCGGCCATGCGCCTGACGACATCACCGTCGTGGTGCTGACCCACATGCACGGCGATCACATCGGCGGTCTGGCCGACGGCGGCACCGTCACGTTCCCGAACGCGCGCTATGTCACAGGGCAGGTGGAATACGACGCCTGGGCGGCAAAGGGCGATGAGGGGTTCGACGCCAAGGTGAAACCGCTGGCCGACAAGATGACATTTGTCGGCGACGGCGACAGCCCGCTGCCCGGCATCACCGCCATTTCGGCTTTTGGCCACACCCCGGGGCACATGACCTGGCACCTGGAATCGGGCTCTGACCGGCTGTTGCTGATTGCCGACACCGCCAACCACTATGTCTGGTCGCTGGCGCACCCCGAATGGGAGGTGAAGTTCGATCAGGACAAGGCCGCCGCCGCCGAAAGCCGCAAGAAGATCCTCGGCATGGTCGCTGCCGACCGGATTCCGCTGGTGGGCTATCACATGCCGTTCCCGGGCATGGGGTATGTCGAGGAAGGCAGCGACGCGCCGTTCCACTACGTGCCGGTCAGCTATCAGATGATGCTGAAGGGGTAAGGCAAACCGTACGGATCGAGCGGGCGGGCGGGTGTCTCACATCGTGGGGCACCCCTCCGGCCAGGCACAGCTCGCCAAGAGATCCTCGGGTCAGGCCCGGGGATGACTTCGCGCTCGCGTCCGACGTCCGCCCTGCCGACGTCGATCAGCTTGGATCGCGCCACCGGTTCACAATGGGATAGCGCCGGTCCAGCCAGAACGACCGCTTGGTCAGCCGCGCCCCCGGTGCCGACTGAAACCTCTTGTACTCCGAGACATAAATCAGGTTCTCGACCTTCCTGACCAGATCGCGGTCATGGCCCAGCGCCACCACATCCGCCACCGATGCGTCCAGATCGATGAGCTGTTCCAGAATCGCGTCCAGCACATCGTATGGCGGCAGCGAATCCGCGTCCTTCTGTCCCTCTCGCAGTTCCGCACTGGGCGGCTTGTCGATGATCGCCGTCGGGATCACCTCGCCCGGCGGGCCCATCATCCAGTCGCGGTGATTGGCATTGCGCCAGCGGCAGGTCTCGAACACCCGGGTCTTGTACAGCTCCTTGATCGGGTTGTAGCCGCCTGCCATGTCGCCGTAGATCGTGGAGTAGCCCACCGCCACCTCGGACTTGTTGCCGGTGGTCAGCAGCATTTCGCCGAACTTGTTGGACGCCGCCATCAGCAGCAGGCCGCGCAGGCGGCTCTGGATGTTCTCCTCGGTCAGCCCCGGCTCTGTCCCTTCGAACAGCGGCGCCAGCGTCTCGGTGATCGCCGCCCGCCCTTGCGTGATCGGGACGTGGTCGTACCGGCACCCCAGCGCCTTCGCACACGCCTCTGCATCGTCCAGCGAGCCCTGCGAGGTGTATTCCGACGGCAACATCACGCAGCGCACGTTGTCCGGGCCCAGCGCGTCGCAGGCAATGGTCGCCACGATGGCGGAATCGATCCCGCCCGACATGCCCAGCAGCACCTTTTCGAACCCCGTCTTGGCCATGTAGTCGCGCAGCGCCGTGACCATGACCCGGTAATCCTGTTCCCAGGCATCGGGAATATGGGCCATTTCGCCCGGCACGATGCGCCAGCCATCGGCACCGTTCTCAAGAACCACATGGGTGATCTGCGCGTCGAACATCGGCATCTGGAACGCCAGCTTGCCACCCGGATTCAGTCCGAAGGACCCGCCGTCGAACACCTGATCGTCCTGGCCCCCCACCATGTTGAGATAGATCAGCGGCAGCCCCGTCTCGACCACCCGCGCCACCATCTGGTTGAACCGCGTGTCCAGCTTGCCGCGGTAATAGGGCGACCCGTTGGGCACCAGCAGGAATTCGGCACCGGTTTCCTGCAACGTCTCGGACACCTCCGGGTGCCATGCATCCTCGCAGATCGGGCTGCCGATGCGGGTGTTGCCGACGGAATATGGCCCGCCGAGGGGGCCGGACGCGAACACCCGCACCTCGTCGAACACCGTCTCGTTGGGCAGGTTGTGCTTCAGGACCCGGGCGACCACACAGCCCCCGCGACAGATGAAATAGGCGTTGAACAGCGCCGCCCCCTCGATCCACGGCCCGCCGATGGCCAGAGCGGGGCCGTCGGCGCAATCAGCGGCCAGCGCATTCACCATGGCGATGGCGCTTTGGTGAAAGATCGGCTTCATCACCAGGTCCTGCGCGTTGTAGCCGGTGATGAACATTTCCGGCAGCGCCACCATGTCGGCGCCCGCGTCGCGCCCGGCCTGCCAGGCCGCGCGGGCCTTGTGCGCATTGCCGTCCAGATCGCCCACCACGGGGTTAAGCTGCGCCAGGGTCAGGCGGAATTTCTGCGGCATCGACGGCCTTTCCAATGATCCCGCCTCACTTAGCAGAACATGCGGGGATGGAAAGGCGAGCCGCGTGCCGCCCCGGGCCGGTCGGGGCAAAAGCCGTTGCGGGTGCGCCGGGCGGGGGTTAGTCTGCGCCGAAATCGCAACGGAAAAGCCGCAGGATGGCGGCGGATGGGGTATGACGTGCGGCAGGAACTGACAGCCGGATCAAGGGTATGGGGCGCGCTGCGCCTCGGTGTCGCCGCCACGGCGCTGTTCGCGGCACAGGCGGCCTCGGCCCAGGACGACGACGTGCTGACAAAACAGTACGACGACGGCGGCGTCTATGAGGGCACGTTCCGCGACGGCCGCCAGAACGGCACCGGCACCTATCGCCTGCCCAATGGCTATGAATACACCGGCGACTGGGTCGACGGCGAAATCGAAGGCACCGGCACCGCGCGGTTTCCCGACGGTTCGGTCTACGAGGGCATGTTCGTCAGCGGCAAGCCCGAGGGGATGGGCAGGATCACCTATGCCGACGGCGGCACCTACGAGGGCGAATGGGCCGATGGCAAGATCGACGGCGCGGGCGTTGCCGACTATGCCAACGGCGTGCGCTACGAGGGTGGGTTCGCGAATGCCCTGCACGACGGGCTGGGCCGGATGGAGACACCTGATGGCTACGTCTATGAGGGCACCTGGGTCCAGGGCGCCAAGCAGGGGCGCGGCACCATCACCTATCCCGACGGAGCGGTCTACGAGGGCGACATGGTCGCGGGCAAGCGCGACGGCACGGGCACGCTGACCATGCCCGACGGTCTGGTCTATTCCGGCGCCTGGGCGGACGGCGAGATCACCGGCAACGGCACCCTGGCCCAGCCGGGCGGCGACAGCTACGAGGGTGCGCTGGTGGGCGGCAGGCGACATGGCGAGGGCACGGTCACCTATGCCAACGGCGACGTCTACACGGGCAGTTTCGCGAACGATCTGCGCGACGGGACCGGCACGTTCGATCGCGCCGACGGGTTTCGGTATGAGGGCGACTGGAACGCCGGGCGGATCGAGGGCGAGGGAACGGCGACATATCCGGACGGGTCCGTCTATAGCGGCGCGTTCCTGAACGATCTGGCCGACGGAAAGGGAAGGATCATCTATCCCGATGCCAGCAGCTATGAGGGCGACTGGCAGGGCGGCGAGATCAACGGCAGCGGCATCGCCACATATGCCAGCGGCCTGACCTACGAGGGCGAGTTCCGGAACGCCCGGAACCACGGTCAGGGCAAGGTGACCTATCCCGACGGCTATACCTATTCGGGCGGCTGGCAGGACGGCAAGCGTCAGGGCACCGGCACCGCCACCTATGCCGACGGAACCGTCTATGAGGGCGAATTCGTCGATGGCGCGCGCACGGGCACCGGGACCATCACAATGCCCGACGGGTTTACCTACACCGGCACCTGGGCCAGCGGCGAGATGGAGGGCGAGGGCGTGGCGACCTATTCATCGGGCGATGTCTACGAGGGCGAATTCGTCGCAGGCAAACGCCAGGGGCGGGGCACGATCCGCTATGTCAACGGCGACGAGGCGGTCGGCATCTGGACCAACGGCGCGCTGACTTCGTCGAACTAGGGCGGGCGACCGGGTCCGGCGACGGGCAGGCAGGGCGCGGGGGGCCGGAAGATCCTCGGGTCGAGCCCGAGGATGACCGCGTTCCCGTGGCGGACCGACAGTCCACATGCGCGTGTCGCCCTGCCCTGCGGGCCG
>JBGTLJ010000133.1:0-6150 GCA_041744175.1 Oceaniglobus sp.
ATATCTCCGATATTCTGATGCGAGAGCACGGCATCTATATTCAGCCAATCAATTATCCGACGGTCCCCCGCGGTACCGAGCGATTGCGAATTACGCCCTCGCCCGTCCACAGTGCAGACGATGTGACCAACCTGATCGGAGCCCTCTCCGCCCTCTGGAAGCAATGCCAGCTCGCCCGCATTCCGATAGCAGCGCAGTAGCGGGCGCAATCATCCCTGCACGAAGCGGTAACCGTTGCTCGTCGCGTCAACTCTGCCGAAACCTCCCCTCGGAAGATGAAACCCGACGATGGACAGGTCATCGGCCCTGATCCGATCGAACAGCGCCAAGCGCGTCGCCACTGCCATGTCCTGATCCTGATCACTACCGGAAGGCCATTCCGGCCGGAGGAAGGCGACGTGATGGTTACCGATAGCATCGCCGAGGATGAGCGTGTCGCCCACCTGGAACGACATGTGACCGGGTGTATGCCCCGGCGACGAAATAGCCTGTAGTCCGGGCAGAACCTCGTTCTCCCCGTCGAAGAACTGCAACCGGTCTGCGAGGATTTCGAGCCGCCGTGCCGCACCCGCAGCGAAGGTCGCACGGGCTTCTCCAATGGTTCCGAGTGTCGCGGGGTCGGACCAGTAGGCATGCTCCGCCGCAGCGATATGATGCACGGCCCCCGAAAATAGCGGCTCGTCGAAATCATCGAGAGCCCCCCAGATGTGATCGGGGTGCGCATGTGTGAAGACGACATCGGTCACGTCCCCGGGGGCAACCCCTGCGGCTTCCAGTGCGCCGAGGAGATGCCCGGCGGTCGGCTGGAAATCGGGCCCGGCCCCGGCGTCGAAGAGGATCGTCCGGTCCCCGCTCCGCAGGAGCGTGAGGTTGCATTCGGGGGTCAGCTCATCGCCCAGATCGAAGGGCGCAATAACGGCCCCAAGCTCCTCTTTCGGCATCGGATCGAACAGAAAGCCAAATGGCAGGACGAGATTCCCGTCGCTGACGGTCATGAGCGAGAGGTCATCTGCCAACTGGACTTGCGACACGGCGAATTGCGGCAGGGTCAGCCCTGCCAGGGATGTCGCGACAAAGGTTCGACGATCGATCATTGAAACCTCACGATATTCTGATGCACTACGAGATTCGCCATACCACGGCTTACAAGGCAAGGCGACAATACGAAACAGAGCTGACATTCTCGGCAAATTATCATTGGTCGCTCGAACCAATTCTATATCAGGACTGTGTTGTGGATCAAATGGCCTCGAATACCGAGTATAGAAATTTTTGTATCACGCCTCCGGGCGTTCGGTGGCCGACCTTTCGCGTTTCCAGCGGTCGAAATGATGGCCCGATGCGTGCAGAAAGATCCTCGGAAGAATAGCGCTGCACCGGCAGACCACTACACCGCTCGGGGCCATCATCGGCGAACGTAGCCATGACCACAATTGCGCCCGGCTCGGTCGCGGATTTCAGTGCCGATATATAGGCATCCTGCGATACGCGTTTGGTGAGAAAATGAAACGCAGCGCGGTCATGCCAGACGCCGAATGTGCGGGTGGGTTGCCAGGCTGCGACGTCCTGCTCAACAAGAGTTGGCTGCACGTCCCTCCCAACCAGACGTGCTCGCACTACCCCGAAACTTTTGGTGGACAGATCCAGCAGCGTCACATCATTGACGCCGTTGTCCAGCAATCCGTCAACCAACCGCGATGCCCCTGCGCCAATATCGACCACACCTTGCGCGGCAGCGTCCGAATGAGCGAGGATCAGATCAAGGCTCGGCTGAGCGTCTTTCTGAAACCACGAAACACTGTCCTCGGCCTTGGAGGCATAGACGTTGTTCCAATGATCGCGATTTTGCATCGTTTTTTTTCTGTCTACCCGACCGTAAACTGCCCCATCATGCCCGCATCCTCGTGTTCGAGGATATGGCAGTGGTACATGAATGGCGTTCCTTTCTCGGCCCGTTTGTCGAAGCGGACGAGGATTTCAGTGGGACCGTCGACCAGCACCACGTCCTTTAGCCCGATCCGCGTCGGATCGACCGTCCGACCGCCGATCTTCACGACCTGAAACGACGTGCCGTGCACATGGAACGGATGCACCATCATGTCGGCATTCATACGCCACAACTCGGTCTCGCCCAGGGGAACGGTCAGATCGATGCGACCCATGTCGTAGGATTTTCCATTGATGCCCATGATCTGACCGTTCCGGCCGATGAGGTTGTTGAACATGCCGCCAATCATGGACCCAGCATGCACGTTCAGCGTAAAATCGCGGGTGCGGACCGGCGCGCCGAGATCGGGCAGAACCGACGGCAGGGACGCAGGCAGTGTCGCAGGCCCAGTCGTGGCGGCATCGCCAACATCGAACGACATGATGTCTAACTGCGCACCGTCACCTCCGCCGCCCATCATGCCACCGCCGCCCATCATGCCGCCGCTGCCAAGACTGCGTGAAATCAGCCGAACGGCCGATCGGTCCGAGAAATTCACCACGATCTCGGCGCGTTCTGCCGGGGCCAGGCGCAGGCCATCGATAGCGACCGGCACGGACAGAAGCCCGCCATCGCTGGCGACCTGGTGGAATTGCCGCCCGTCGGTGAAGCTGAAATCATACGTCCGGGCGTTCGACGCATTGAGCAGCCGCAGGCGCACCAGCCCGGGGGGCACCGTCAATTCGGGCCGGATCGCACCATTGACCAGAATCTCACTGCCGCGAAACCCCTGCATCATGTCCATCATGCCCAAATCGTAGGTCATGTGGCCGGACCGGTCGAAGCTGCGATCCTGCACGATCAGCGGAAAATCGTTGACGCCATAATCGCGGGGCAACGGATCGTCGACATCGGGATCGTCGATGATGATCATGCCCGCAAGGCCGCGATAGACCTGATCGGCGGTGCGCCCGTGAACATGGCTGTGATACCACAACGTCGCGGCAGGATGATCTATGGGGAGTTCAGGCGACCAGGTCTTGCCGGGGTCAAAGGCAAGTTGCGGCCCGCCATCGAGATGACCGGGCACGTGCATGCCATGCCAGTGAGCGGTAATGGGATCATCGGTGCGATTGACCACGTCGATATTTGCCGTCCGCCCCCGCTGAAACCGAAGCAGCGGGCCCAGATAATCCTGCTCATAGCCCAGCGTATCGGAGGCGGCTCCCGACATGAATTCGCGCGTGCCGTTCATCGCGGTCAGGGTATTGCCCGCGCCGGGGCCAACATCCATCACTTTGGGAATGGGCAAGGGCGCGCCCGGTTCGGCGGCGACGGCACGGCGGGTCAGCAAGGCAGGCGCGGCGAGGGTTGCTGCGGTGAGGGTCAGGAACTGGCGGCGCCTCATAGCGATACTCCATCTTTGGACGGTGAGAAGTGATTGGTGGAGGCCTCGCACAGAGCCTGCACGGCGCGGTGCTGGGTCAGGAAGACCCGGCCCGTGAGGTCGGCCAGGAAGTGGCTTCTCTTCAGTCTGTCCATCACCGGTCCCTTCACCTCGCTGAGGTGGAACTGGATTTCGCGCGTGCCGAGCCGGGTGTTGATCGCCTCGAGGCTTTCGAGCGCGCTCATGTCGATCTCGTTCACTGCCGAGCACATCAGGATCACGTGGTGCAGATCGTCTCGGCCCGCGATCATGTCATAGATGCGGTCTTCGAGATTGCGGGCATTGGCGAAATACAGGCTTTCGTCGACACGCACCGACAGGATGCCGTCGTGCAGCGTCACGTCATGGCGGTCGACGTTGCGATAGTGTTCGGTGCCGGGCACCTGACCCACCACGGCCATATGTGGGCGCGAGGATTTGTAGAGGTGGATGAGGATCGAGATCAGCACACCCGCCGACACGCCGACCTCGACCCCGAGGGCGAGCGTCAGCAGGATCGTTGCAGACACGGCCGCGAAATCGGCCTTCGAATAGACCCAGCTGCGCTTCAGGATCGAGAAATCGACAAGGCCGAGAACCGCCACGATGATCGTCGCTGCCAGCGTCGCCTTGGGCAGATAATAGATCAGCGGCGTCAGCATCAACGCGGCGATGGCCAGCCCCACGGCAGTGTAGGCCCCCGCAGCGGGCGTGCGTGCGCCCGCGTCGAAGTTCACCACGGACCGTGAGAACCCGCCGGTGACCGGAAAGCCGCCTGTGAACGCCGCCCCGATATTGGCCGCGCCCAGACCGATCAGCTCCTGGTCCGGATCGATGCGCTGCCGGCGCCTGGCGGCGAGCGTTTGCGCGACAGAGATCGATTCCACGAAGCCGATGATCGAAATCAGGATGGCGGGTCCGATCATCGCGATCAGAACGTTGGGTTGGAATGAGGGCAGAGTCAGGGGCGGCAGCGCCTGGGGCACGGCTCCCACGATGTCGACGCCGCGATCCGCGAGGCCGAAGATCCAAACCACCAATGTTGTGGCCAGAACGGCAAAGACCGGCCCGGCCTTGGCCCCCATTTCCGACAGGGTCTTGCCCAGCCCGATCCGCAACAGGAGCGGTTTGAGGCCCTTGCGCACCCAGAACAGGAACGCCGTCGCACTCACGCCCAGCAGAACCGTGATCCAGTTGGTCGTGCCAAGAGCCGACCAGAAGCCGTGCACCATCTCGATCAGCGTATCGCCCGAAGCGTTGATGCCAAGGAGGTGCTTGAGCTGACTTGTTGCGATCAGGATACCGCTGGCAGCGATGAACCCGGCGATCACCGGATGCGACAGGAAGTTCGCCAGAAACCCCAGCCGGAACAGCCCGAGGATCAGCAGGAAAGCCCCCGAGAGAAACGCCAAGGTCAGGGCTGCCGTGAGATAGTCGATGCCCTGATCGCCGAGCTTGCCAATGGCTGCTGCCGTCATCAGCGACACCACGGCCACCGGCCCGACCGCCAGCGTGCGCGAGGTGCCGAAGACCGCATAGAGCACGATGGGCAGGATCGAGGCATAGATCCCGGCCTCGGGAGGTAACCCCGCCAGCAGCGCGTAGGCCAATGATTGCGGGATCAGCATGATCGTGACGATCACCGCGGCGACCAGGTCGCCGCTGAGCTTGTCGCGATCGTAGCGGCGGCCCCAGTCCAGGACCGGCAGGTATCCGGCCAAGCGGGACATATCGCTCAAGACTTGACGGGAAGCCCGGCCTCTTTCCAGCCGCCCAGTCCGCCGTCGATGACCTTGGCGTTGTAGCCCATCACCTTGAGTGTATCGGCCGCCAGTGCGGCGCGGGCACCCGACGCGCACAGGACGTGCACGCATCCCTCCGAGCGCCGCAGCGCTATCAAAGCGCCATTGCCCTTGCCGGTGTCGGGATCGGCCTGCGCTTCCAGAAGTCCGCGGGGGATGTGGACCGCCCTGTCGATCGTACCATCGCTCTCCAGCTCGGCTGGTTCGCGAACATCAAGGATCACGTCCCCGCTCTCCCGTGCAGCTTGCGCATCTGTCGCTCTGATTGTTTCGACACGTTTTCTGGCGTCCGCCACCAGGTCTTTCATCGATTTGGTCATCGGTATCTCCTTCAGAATCTGTCGACGGGTAGTTTCAGGTAATGGGCACCGTCGCTTTCGGCGTCCGGCAGCCGTCCGCCGCGCAGATTGATCTGCAAGACGGCCAGCATTCGGTCAGGAAGCGTCAGGGTCGCGTCCCGTTCATCACGCGTTCTGACGTACGTTGCCTTATCAACGTTGCCCCCGACATGGATGTTGTGTGCCTTGTGATCGTCGACACTCGCTTCCCATACCGGCTCATCGCGGCCTTCGGCACCGTAGTCGTGGCCGATGAACAGGCGCGTGTTGCCAGGCAACGTCAGGATTGCCTGCAACGAGTCCCACAACTTCTCGCTGCTTCCGCCAGGAAAGTCGGCGCGCGCGGTGCCGCTGTCGGGCTGCATGAACGTGTCGTGCACGAAAGCGGCATCGCCGCAAATGTAGCTGATCGACCCCAGCGTATGGCCGGGCGACAGCATCACGCGGACCTTCATATTGCCGAGCGTGAAGGTGTCACCGTCGGCAAACAATCGGTCGAAATCGCGCGCGGTATCGAACGCATCCGGTGCGTTGTAGATTTCGCGCCACAGCTCGGCGATGTCCTTCACGCGCTCGCCGATTGCATTGGGTGACCCCGTGCGTTCTTTCAGCCGCGCGGACGCCATCGCATGATCGGCGTGGGGATGCGTTTCCAGT